>JAHWJV010000221.1 GCA_019348265.1 Gemmatimonadota bacterium | reverse complement strand
GAGGCGATCCGGCCGGTGGTGGAGGAGGTCCACGGGCACGCCGCGGGCCTGCTGCCGGCGGCGGTCGCGCCGGAGTCCGTCGATGTCCGGGTCGCGCTGAGCGGCGGCCGGGTGTTGAGCGGGACGGTCCCCGGCGTCCACGGCGACGTCCTGCGCACCGTCACCTACTCGCGCGTGAACGCGCGGCACCGGATCGTCGCGTGGGCACGCTTCCTGGCCCTGACCGCAGCCCGGCCGGAGCGGGCGTTCGAGGCGGTCACGGTCGGCCGCTCGGCGTACGGGGCGGGGCGCCCCATGATGTAGGCCGATGCATTCTCCGCGAATGTCTCCCGCGCGTCCTCCACGCTCCTCTTCCCGGTGACGATCTCGTGCATCAGGTTCAGCGTGATGATGTTGGCCGCCTCGGAGTCGCACCGCGCCGCCGCTTCGCCCGCGGTCCGGTCCACCAGGCAGCTTCCATCGAAGCGGCCGATCTGGTCGAACATCTCGATCGGGACGTGGTAATCGATCCACTGCGTGAGATAGTCGCTGTGCGTGGTGGGGAAATTGTGCGTCACCACGTCGCGGGTCACCATTATCCGCTTCCACGGTCCTTTGCGGTACCAGAAGAGCTTCGTAGGGGTCGCCTCGTTGGGTGCCCCGTACTGCTTCAGCATCTGCTGGGCGGCCGCCTTGGGTGCTTCCGGACAAGGCTCGATCAGCGCCTCCACATAGGCTAAGTCCACGCTGTAGCGGGCACCGTACTCCGTCTCATGCTCGCCCTGGGCCATGTGCTTCATAGCGTCCCCCTTGGCGGTGGCCAGCTCCATTGCGCGCTGGCTGGTCGGAACGTCCTTGGGTCCTTGTCCAGTCATGTCGTCCGCCTCTGTTGTGTGATCGAGGGTATCTCTCGCCGGTCTCCCGCACGCTCCGGGAGCGGGCAAGCGTACCGCATGATGTCCGACGGTACCAATCTCGGTCCCGATCCTCGTCCGAATTCCTTCCCAGCGGATGTATCTCGCCACACTCTCCCCAGGACTGTTATAGGAGAGCAGGCATAGCCCGGGAGGCCGTGGCCCTTTACGGCATCCGGAGCTCGAGCCGCTTCCTTCGGCGGATTCAATTCAGCTAGTTCGAGACATGCCGCCGCTCCAGGCTACCGATTTCCTCGTCAAACTGTGAAGTTCGATTATCCGGCCTTGGTATCCGCTGCTCTGCGAACTTCGAACGCTGTGCCGTGGGTTCGTTCCGGTCGGTCGGGTCGAGGAAGTGGTCGAAGATGAAACTCGTAGCCGCAGCCTGCACGAACTTGTCGACGAGGTCGACGATGAGCCCCTGGCGTGACCACTTCCAGGGCTTGGTCAGCCCGAGCGAGGTACTCACGACAACGTCATTCGTGTAGATCGCGGGGAACACCCGGGCCACTGCACCCGCCCCGCGGTGTCCTCTGGAGGCCGCCACTCCGTACGCCGCACCCCACATCGCCCCGAGCGTGAAGTGCGCGGCGTAGTTGAGACGCGTCCAATCCTTCTCGTCCTCGGGTTGGATCGGGAGCAGCTTCTTGGCAAGTTTCGCGGGCTGGTAGCTGGCCTCGCGCCCAGTGATCGGCATCTCGATGAGCTTCTGAAAGGCTGCCATGACCCCGCTGCCGGCCACACCGGCCACCACGCCTCGTCCCACCAGGTTCATTGTCTGGTTCACAACAACCTCCTAAGTCCATGTTATGGCAAAACTTGGCCGCCAGATTCATGCAAGGGCTATTCCCAGAATATGGTGCAGACACGCAAATGCCTCGAGCAGACGGCGTAGATCCTCCTGCAGCGGCGTTTAGCCGAACACGGCGTTGGAGCTGACACCGCTCTGCGGCCTGAGAGCGCAGTGGCCGTGGATCGTGCAGGGCACCATCGGTCGGCTGATGAAGTGCCGCGGATTGAGCGGGGACCCCCAGGCACAGCCGGAATCGAGTGAAGCATGGCTCCCCCTCACCTCCACTCCCGTCCCACTGTGAGTACAAAGCTCCGCGGCTGTCCGGGCGTCAGGAAGTTTTCCAGCCGGTTGCCGGCGCCCTGGTTCAGGTTGAAGGTCCCGAACGTCGCGTAGCGCACGTCGAGCACGTTGCGGACGATCCCCCGGATCTCCCACCCGCGCCTCGCGAAGCCCACACGAGCATCGGCGAGGAAGTAGGCGTCCAGCGGTTCTTCCTCGTTCGCCTCGTCGCCGCGGCGCCAGCGCGCGCCGACGTAGCGCGTATCCGCGCCGATGCGGAGGCCCACAGGCAGATTGAAGGTCCCGCCGAGGGCGAGCGTGTGCTCCGGGACGAGCGGCAGCCGGTCGCCCTTCTCGATCTCGTTCTCGCGATCGTCGGCCTCGCGGATGCTGAAGAGTTCCACGTCGTCCGCCTGAAATGTGGCGCGGGTGAAGGCGTAGTTCAGGTACACGGCGTGATCTCCGGGGAACCCGACCCGAGAGGCGAGCTCGACCCCTTCGCGGCGGGTCGCCTCGATGTTCGCGAAGTACCCATCGATCGTCGACCCCTCCGGCTCCCCCTCGTCCTCGTAGGGAAAGAGGAAGATGTCGTTCCGAACGCCAGTCCGGTACGCGGACGCGCTCAATATCGCCCATCCCATCGCCCACCGGGATCCGGCCTCGTAGGTGGTGGCCACCACGGCGTCCAGCGGTGGGTCGTCGCCGAGCGCGAAGGGGAGCGGGCAGGGCTCCTCGGGGTCGGCGCAGGCGAGCTCGATTACCGCGGGGGGACGGAAGCTCCGCCCTGCGGACACGTAAACCGACGCCTCGCGCCCCACGTCCATGCTCACCCCGGCGCGCGGGCTGAGGTGCGGATAGGTGCTGGTGGTATCGCGCGCGGGGTTCAGCCGGTTGCGGAACGGGATCTGGATGACGTCCTGGCGAAGCCCGCCCGAGAGCGCCAATCGGCCCAGGTGGAAGTCCAGGACGCCATAGGCATCCCCTTCCCGGATGGGGCTTTCGACGTGCGTCGTCAGGCGCGGGTCGATCCGCTCCGCCAGAATGCGGATCGCCGAGTGGTGGACCGCGCCCCCGGCCCCGAAGCGCACCCCCAGGACGCCGCCGGCCAGGGGCCGGACCGTGCGCCAGTCCGCATTGCCGCCGAGCGTACGGTTCCGCGAAAAGCTGCGGACGTCCGGGTCCGCCGCCTGGTTGACGTTGAACCGCTCTGCCCGGTGCCGGCGCAGGTAGACCGAGAGCGAGCCCCTGCCGGAACCGAGGCCCCGGTACCCGGAAAGGGCCAGGTGCAGCTGCCCCAGGTCCTCGAAGTCTCCCGCGGTCAGGTTGGAGTCGCGGCGTACCGCGTAGACGCTGAGGGGAAGCGACCCCGCCGTCTCGGCGTACGATCCGGCGCCGAACGCCTGCAGACGCATCCCCGACCGCGCGCCTCCCCGGCCCACGTTGACGAACAGGTTCCGGAGCCGCGCCGCGGTTAACTGTCGCCAGCCGCCCTCCTCGGCGTAGCTGCCGCCGAGCTGGTAGCTCCAGCCCCCCGCCCACCCGCCTCCCAGGGACGCATCGGCAGAGTACGCCCCGAAGGAGCCCAGCGACGCCTCCATCTCGCCGTGGGATGCTCCGTCTCCCCCGCGGGTGATCAGGTTGATGGCGCCACCGAGCGAATTCGGCCCGAGAAGCGCAGCGGTCCCACTCAACAGCTCCACCCGCTGGACGTGCTGAAGCGGGAGCAGATCGAAGTTGACCTGGCCCGCATCGGGCTCGTTCACCGGGACGCCGTCCAGGAAGACGGAGACGCCCTGCGGAAGACCCACGACGGGACTCGCCGCGAAGCCGCGCGTGACCAGGGTCGACTTGAACCGGCTCCCGAGGTCGTCGTAGAGCGAAATCCCGGCCCGTCCGACGAGCGCGTCATCGAGCAGCCGGGGCAAGCCGGCGCGAATCTCGTCTCGGTGGATGATCTCCGCCCGCGCGGAAACTCCGGAGCCGACGGCGGGGCCGGCCGATGGCAGGATGGAGCCGATCACCTGTAGCTCCGGCAGCTCGATCACCGTGTCCCGGCGAGCGGTGTCGGGCTGGGAGGTCTGCGCGTCCGTAGTCGGGGGCGCGAGACTGGCGAGGAGCAAACTGGCGGCGGTAGCTCGCAAAACGAGCCACCGCCGGACGGAGGTTCGCGGCGGAGCGTCAGGATCCATTCGCGGGCCGGGATGCAGGCGCGACGTACGGGACGCGGTACCTCGAAAAGATTGCGTCCAGTGAGCCGCCCTCCACCATCTCACGAATGGCGCGGTCGAGCGCCTGGCGCAGCTCGGTCTCCGAACCGCGCACCGCCATGGCGAAGCTCCACAGCTCAGCCGGTCGGAATCCCTCCGCCAGGACCACATCGCTCCGATTGTGGGTCAGTGAGGCCGAAAGTGGGCCCCAGAGGTACCCGTACTCCGCCCGCCCGTCCGCGACGGCATCGACCACCCCCTGGTAATCGCGAAGGACATAGACCTGGTGCCCCTGCTGGCGAAGCGTGTAGGTGACGAGGGACTCGCCCTCCAGCGCGATGCGCGTTCCCCGCAACGCCTCCAGCGTGCGGACCGGCCGGACGCCGGGCCGATGGATGAGCAGGTATCCCGCGCTGTAGTACGGCTCCGTGAGTGTTACGCCGGTGATCGGCTGCGCGCCCGCCATCCCGCCCGGTTCCACGATGGCACCGAGCGCTGCATCACAGCGCCCGTCCAGCACCGCTTTCTCGGTGAAGTCGTGGTGCGGGTCGAGCCACTCGAAACGGGCCGTCCTGCCGAGCCGCTCCGCGAGCGCGCGCGCGAGGTCCACCTCGAACCCGGAGGGCCCCGCCGCCTCGGACATCGGAAGATTGTCGACCCCGGCGCAGAAAATCAGCTCTTCGCTCGTCTGCGCCTGCGCGGCTGCCACGGCGGACAGGAGCGCCGCGGCAGCCGCACCTGCTCTCAGCGTATATCTCATGGCAGCGCGAAGACGAGGAGCGAATGCCCGCGCGGCGCGTCGCGCAGCTCGGGGGCGAAGCCGCTGACCCATCCACCCCAGCCGGCGGCGATCGCGACGTACTGCTTCCCGTCGATCGCAAAAGTGATGGGCGGAGCGTGGATGCCGCTTCCTACGTTGTAGCTCCAGACGTTCTTGCCGGTTCGGGCGTCGGTCGCATGGAACATCCCGTCGGCCTCTCCCCAGAAGACCAGACCGCCGGCCGTGCTCAGAACGCCCGAGACGACCGGGTGCTCCGACCGGATCCTCCACGCCTCATCTCCCGTCGCGGCGTTGATGGCCTTGAGGAAGCCGTGCGACTCGCCAGGGCCGAACGCGTCGGCGGTGGCGTAGCTGCCCCAGAACGGCTGACCCCGGTTGTAGAATGCCTGCCCCGAGCGGAAGTAGGCGCAGTTCTCTACCACCGGCACGTACGCCATACCGGTTTGCGGCGAGAAGGCCATGTGGTTCCATTCCTTGGCCCCCGCCGGACCGGGGCAGCCGATGGTGTAGTCCGGACCCGGGATCCCGTTGGGGTTGATCGTGGGCCGGCCGGTCTGCGGGTCGATGGACTGCGCCCACGTCTGGCGCGCGAACTCCTTGGCGTAGAGGAACCTGCCGTCGGTCCGGTCCAGCGCGTAGAAGAACCCGTTCTTGTCCGCATGGATCAGCGCCCTCGTCGTCCGGCCGCCGATCGGGAGGTCGGCGAGGATGACCTCGTTGACCCCGTCGTAGTCCCAGACGTCGTGCGGCGTCCATTGGAAGTGCCAGCGCAGCCGGCCGTCGTCGGGATCGAGGGCGACCACCGAGCTGGTGTAGAGGTTGTCGCCCGGGCGGACGGCGCCGTTGAAGACGGGGCCGGGATTGGCCGTGGTCCAGTAGAGCAGGTCGAGCTCGGGGTCGTACGAGCCGGTGATCCAGGTGGTGCCGCCGCCGGTGCGCCACGTCTCGCGCCCGCCCCACGTCGCGTGGCCCGGCTCTCCGGGTCCCGGAACCGTGTAGAAGCGCCAGGCCCGCCGCCCCGTCCGGATGTCGTAGGCGTCGACGTAGCCGCGCACCCCGTACTCACCGCCCGATACGCCGACGATCACCTTGTCCTTCACGACCAGCGGCGCGACGGTCATCGTGAAACCGTCCCGCGGATCCGCGACGCGCTGGTTCCAGATCGGCCGTCCGGTCTGTGCGTCCAGCGCGATGAGCTGTGCGTCCAGCGAGGCGAAGAAGACCTTCCCGTCGGCGATCGCCGCGCCACGGTTCACCCAGTCGCAGCAGGCGGGCACATCCTCCGGGATCTGGGCCTGGTAGTACCAGAAGTTATTGCCCGTCTT
>JAHWJV010000220.1 GCA_019348265.1 Gemmatimonadota bacterium | reverse complement strand
GCGGTCTTCCCAACCCCCGGCTCGCCGATCAGCACCGGGTTGTTCTTGGTTCGGCGCGAGAGCACCTGCACCAGCCGGCGGATCTCCTCGTCGCGCCCGATCACCGGGTCCAGCTTGCCGCGCCGCGCGCGCTCCGTCAGGTCGGTCGAGAAGCGCTGCAGCGCCTGGTACTTGTCCTCCGGGTTCTGATCGGTCACACGGTGCGTGCCCCGCACTTGCTCCAGCGCCTGAAGCAGCGTGGCACGGTCGACTCCCGCGGCCGCCAGCAGAACCCGGGTCGAGGAGCCCTTCTTCTCCGCCAGCGCGAGAAGCAGATGCTCCGTCGATATGTACTCGTCCTTCAGCTCCCGGGCCTCCCGGTCGGCGAGGTCCAGAACCTCGTTCAGCTCCCGCGAGATCGTCGGCTGGGCGCCACCCGTTTGCTTGGGGAGCCGAGCCACGGCGCGGTCGAGCTCCTCGCGCAGGCGGGCTACACTCACGCCCACCTTCTGCAGGATCGGAATCACGATCCCCTCCTCCTGCTTCAGCAGCGCGTCCAGCAGGTGGAGATCCTCCACCACCGGGTTTCCCGCCTGCCGCGCCGTGTTGGCCGCGTCCTGTAAGGCCTCTGCCGATTTGACAGTAAGTCGGTCCAGGTTGATCATGTGGTGTTATCCTTTCTTCAGGGCCACCAGCTGGGCCACGCAGTGAAAAGGGCGCGGCTGCTGGGAGAACTCACGTTCGGTCGTCATTTCGCCGATACGGGAACGGCGGACACGGCCTACTCTAAGGAAAGATCCATGCCGGCTCGAGAGCGCTTTATTCGCCCTGAAACGTCACGGCCGGCGGGCTGTCGAGGCGAAGCGGGCCGGTGTAGATTCGCCGCTTCCGTTCCTACACGCGATCCGAGACGCGGGCGTACATGGCGAGGCTACGCTTCCCCCACCCGATGACGCTGCTGGTCAGCTGCATCCTGCTCGCGGCCGGGCTGACCTATGTGCTCCCCGCGGGCGAGTACCAGCGGCGCGCGGACCCGGCTACCGGGCGCGACGTGGTCGTCGCCGGCACCTACGAGACGGTAGAACGCTCGCCCGTGAACCTCTTCGAGGCCCTGGTCGCGGTTCCGCAGGGCCTCATCGACGCTGCGGACGTCGTCTTCCTGGTGTTCCTGGTAGGCGCTTCCTTCACGGTGGTCGACCAGACTGGCGTGCTCGGACGGGGGATGGATTCGCTGGTGCGCCGCCTCAGCGGGCGGACGATGGCCGTGATCCCGCTCGTCTCCGCACTCGCGGCGGTGGGCGGTGTTCTGATGCAGATGCAGGAAGAGTTCATCGCCCTGATCCCGGCCGTGCTGGTCCTGACCCGGCGAATCGGCTTCGACGCGCTGGTCGGGGTGGCGATGACGCTGGGCGCGGCCGCGGTCGGCGCGGCGTTCAGCCCGCTGAACCCCTTCCAGGTCGGAATCGCGCAAAAGCTCGCCGAGCTGCCCCTGCTCTCGGGCTGGGCGTTTCGCACGACGTTCCTCGTGATCGCGCTCGCGATCTGGGTATCGGGGACGATGCGCTACGCACGCCGCACCCGGGTCGCTGCGGAGGTGGTCGGGGAGCGGGCGGAGGGCGTCGTCACGCGTCGCGACGCGCTGATCCTGCTGCTCGTACTCGGCACGTTCGCGCTCTACGTGTTCGGGCTGCTGCGGTTGGAGTGGGGCTTCAACGAGATGTCGGCGGTCTTCTTCGCGATGGGCGTGGTGGTCGGGCTGATCGGAAGGCTCGGGATCGGCGGGACCGTGGATGCTTACGTCGACGGCTTCCGGGCGATGGCCTTCGCGGGGCTGCTGATCGGCTTCGCGCGCGCCGTCTACATCGTCCTCGACCAGGGGCACGTCGTCGACACCATCGTGAACGCCCTCGTAACTCCGATCCAGACGCTGCCACTGGCATTCTCCGCCCTCGCGATGATGATCACCCACCTGCTCCTGCACGTGCCCGTACCCAGCACGTCGGGCCAGGCCGTGCTCACCATGCCCGTGCTGGTTCCCGTCTCGGACCTGGTCGGTCTGTCCCGCCAGGTGACCGTGCTCGCGTACCAGTACGGCGCCGGCCTCTGCGAGCTGGTGACCCCCACCAACGGCGCGCTCATGGCCGTGCTGATCGCCGCGGGCGTTCCGTACGAGCGCTGGCTGCGGTTCATCGCGCCTGTGTTCGCGGGTTTGTTTCTACTCGGAATGATCGCCGTCGGGGTGGGAATCGCAATCGGTCTGCAGTGAGGATCGCACTCCGCGGAGCGGCTGGAAACACACGGCGGTCTCGAGCCGAGGAACCCATGTGCGGGATCGATGTACCAACGTCTGTTTCCGAAACGGCTCCCATTAACCGACTTTACCAGATGAATGGCATATACTTACGTACGGCCCGGATCGCCGCCTCTGTCGGCGCCTGCCTCCTTCTGGGAGCCGCGGGCGTGGACGCGCAGGGCCCGGCATCAGGGATCGCCATCGATAATTTCGACCGGTCGGTCGCGCCGCAGGACGATTTTTACCGATTCGTGAACGGCGGGTGGCTCCGGCAGATACAGATCCCCGCCGACCGCTCCAGCTATGGCGCGTTCGTCCAGCTGGACGAGCAGGGGGAGGCGGCGGTGCGTGCGCTGGTGGAGGCGGCGGCCGCGGCACCGGACCGGCAGGCGGGAAGCGATCTTCAGAAGCTCGGCGACATGTACCTGAGCTTCATGGACACGCTCCGAATCGAGGCGCTCGGGCTGGATCCGCTGCGGCAGCCGCTGCGGCAGATCCAGACGCTGAGCAGCCGAGCGGAGCTCCCGGAGCTGTTCGCCGATATGCGTCAGATCGGCGTGCAGACGCCCTTCTCGTTTTCAGTGGGTCAGGACGCGAAGCAGGCGACCCGTTACATCGCTTCGATCAGCCAGTCCGGTCTGGGGCTTCCCGACCGCGACTATTATCTGAAGCAGGACGTCAGACTGGTGGAGATCCGCACCGCCTATCGCGACTATGTCGAGACTCTGTTTCGTCTCGCGGGCGAGGCCGATCCCGCCGGAGCGGCCGGTGCGGTGATCGCGCTCGAGACGGTACTCGCGCAGAAGCAATGGGATCGCGCCAGGACCCGGGATCGGGAGCTGACGTACAACCAGCGAACGGTCGCGGAGCTGGACCGGATGACGCCCGGCTTCTCCTGGTCGAAGTTCCTCGACGCGGCTGACGCCGAAAAGACCCCGGCCGTGATCGTTCGGCAGCCGGACTACGTCGAGGCGCTGAACTCGTTGGTCGAGACGACGCCGCTCGAGACCTGGAAGCGGTATCTGACCTACAAGCTGCTGGACGGGTACGCCGCCGCCCTCAGCCGGCCGTTCGCCGACGCCAGGTTCGCCTTCCGTGGCCACACCCTCCAGGGGCGGCAGCAGGAGCGGCCTCGCTGGGCGCTGGGGGTCTCGACGGTGGAGGGCGCGCTGGGTGAGGCGGTGGGACGGCTCTACGTGGAGCACCACTTCCGCCAGAGGCAAAGGCCCGGATGCAGCAGCTGGTCGACAATGTGGTCGCCGCCTTCCGGACGGCTATCGACGAGCTGGAGTGGATGACGCCGGAGACCCGCGCTCGAGCGAGGGAGAAGCTGGCGCGGTTCAACGTCAAGATCGGTTATCCCGAGAAGTGGCGCGATTACTCGTCACTGGAAATCGAGAAGGACGATCTGGTCGGCAACCTCATGCGGGCCGAGCGTTTCTCATACCGCCGGATGGTCGATCGGCTGGGAAAGACGATCGATCGGGGCGAGTGGGGGATGACGCCGCAGACGGTGAACGCGTACTACAGCTCGACCATGAACGAGATCGTGTTCCCAGCCGCGATTCTACAGCCGCCCTTCTTCGACATGAACGCGGACGACGCGGTCAACTACGGCGCGATCGGAGCGGTGATCGGACACGAGATCAGCCACGGCTTCGATGATCAGGGCCGCCGCTCGGACGGGGAAGGAAACCTGCGCGACTGGTGGACGCAGACGGACGACGCCGCATTTCAGCAGCGCGCCGGCAGGCTGGTAGAGCAGTACAGCGCCCTGAGCCCGCTCCCGGGGCTGAACGTGAACGGCCGGCTCACCCTGGGCGAGAACATCGGTGACCTCAGCGGGGTCGCGGTCGCCTACAAGGCTTACCGGCGCTCGTTGGACGGAAGGCAGGCGCCGGTGATCGACGGCTTCACGGGAGACCAGCGCTTCTTCCTGGGTTACGCGCAGATCTGGCGGGGTCTCTACCGCGAGGATGCGCTCCGGCAGCGGCTCCTCACCGATTCGCACTCGCCGGGCGAGTACCGCGTAAACGCCGTGCTGCGCAACATCCCGGAGTTCCATGCCGCCTTCAACGTGAAGCCCGGGGACGCGATGTACCTGCCGCCGGAGCAGCGAGTAAAAATCTGGTAGCGAGCTTCCCCGGCCGCGAGATCTCCATCTTCGCGCGTGGTTCGCGGCTCATGCGCTACGGCGACGCGAACGCTATTCTGGTGGAGGTGGCGGGCGAGGTGCTGCCGGTGATCGGTAAGGCCGCCGTGCTCACCGGCGTTGCGCCGTGCGGATCGTCTCCACCTACACCTCCGGCGGTACGGATGGCAGGAACCCGGCGCGCCGAGACGCTCAACCGGCGCAGTGACCACCATCAACGCCGACGAGATGGCCGCGTCCCCGCCACCACCACTTCGGCCGCGCTCGGAGGCCGCTCGCGTCGGGGTGAAGAAGGTGGGCGTGGAAGAGATGATCTACACGCCGGTCCAGATGATTCGACTCCGATAGGCAAACCCGAGCGGCGGTCGAGAGCGGCCGCCGGGCGATGGCGCCCACGCGTCCACGACGCGCGGCCAACCGAGAGGATCCCATATGGCTGACGGAGCAAAGACGGGCGGGCGAGCCATCAACGCGGAGAGGCTGTTCTTTGGAACCTGCTTCGCGCTGGTGCCGACGGCGGCGTCGTTCGCGATCATCGGTGACATCCTCGGTCCGCTGAAGGCGCAGTTCATCCTGACGAACTACCAGGTAGGGCTCATCGGTGGCGCCGCGCTGTGGGGGATGGCGATCTCACAGATCCTGCTCGGCTCGCTGGCGGACTTCGGAATGCGGACCATGCTCCGGCTCGCGTTCGCCTGCCACCTGATCGGCGTGGCCACGATGATCTCGGCTTCGCTGACGGGAGCGTCCGGCACCGCCTTCTGGGTCCTCTTCGCGGGGGCGCTCGCCCTCGGGATCGGCAACGGATTCGTGGAGGTGGCGGGCAACCCGCTGGTGGCGGCGCTCTACCCTGAGGAGAAGGTGACGCGCCTGAACCAGTTCCATGGCTGGTTCCCCGCCGGGATGGTGATCGCCGGGCTGGCCAGCTATGCGCTCGGCCTGACCGCCTTCGGTACCTGGGAGGTCCGGCTGGGGCTCACTTTCGTGCCGATCCTGATCTACGGGGCTCTGGTGCTGCGCGAGACATTTCCGGAGACGGAGGGTGTGCAGGCGGGCGTACGGTTCGGGGACATGTTCCGGGTCACCTTCACCAGCCCTCTCTTCCTGGTGATGCTCTTCTGCATGATGATCACCGCCTCGCTCGAGCTTGGGCCGATGCGCTGGATCCCCGCGGTGCTCCAGGCGGGCGGCATTCCCGGCATCCTGGTGCTCGTGTGGATCAGCGGGCTCATGGCCATCCTGCGCTTCAAGGCCGGGCCACTGGTGGAGCGCCTGTCCCCCACCGGGCTGCTTCTCGGGAGCGCCATCGTCTCCGGCACGGGGCTTCTCCTGCTCAGCTATGCCGAGAGCGGCGTGATGGCTTTCCTCGTCGCCACGATCTTCGCGGTGGGGATCGCCTTCTTCTGGCCGACGATGCTCGGGTTCGTGAACGAGCGGATCCCCCGCACGGGGGCCCTCGGGCTCGGTCTCATGGGCGGGATCGGTATGGCGATCACGGGCCTGGTCACCATCCCCGTCATGGGCGATATCGCGGACCAGCATGTACCGGAACGCCTCCCGGTGCAGAGCACGGTCGCATTGCTCGACCGGACGGCGCAGTCGCTCCCGGCGATACTCACATCCGTTCCCGCGGAGCGGCGCAACGACGTGCGGCAGGCGATCACCCTGTCCAGCAAGGCGCTCGGCGTCTACCGGCAGGAGGGCGCGCTACCCGGCAACACCACGGCCAACGCGCTCCGCGCGCTCATCAGCAGCGGAGTGGAGAGCCCTCTCGTGCAGGAGGCGCAGGTGCTCCTCGGGCCCGCGGAGAACTACGGTGGCCGCATCTCCTTCCGGTACGTGGCGCCGCTGGCGTTGATCATCACCA
>JAHWJV010000021.1 GCA_019348265.1 Gemmatimonadota bacterium | reverse complement strand
CCAGACGACCTGACCGCAGCGGGAAGGGAGGTCTCGGCCTCGAAGGCGACCGGATCGCCGACCGCGATCTCACCGTCATCCAGCACCTCGGCGAACGCGCCGCCACGCCACGCCGGCCACATCGCATCGCGCAGGCCGGGAAGCGCTTCCTCCATTCTCTCGCAGGGCTTCGTCTCACCCAGGATCCGGAGTCGACAGGACCCGACGCGCAGGACGCGGCCGCGGGATCCCGCCAGGGAGAGCCCGCTCACCATGAGGTTCGCCCGTCTGGCGGCGGGGTCCAGATCGCTGCCGAGCGGCTCGACCAGCGATCCCCAGACCTCGCGCTCGATGATGGTCACCTGGCGGCGGCCCCGCTGATTCGCGTTGCCGACAATCCCGCTCCCCGCCACCAGTGATGCGCGCTCAGTCGCGTCCATCGGACCACGGCGCACCCGCTTGATCCAGATCGCCTCTAGCACGCCTGCTTCCTTTTTCCGCTCCCCGCTCATAACGGCTCCCATCGGTTCCGAGTCGCTGATCTGACCACTCCCTGCGCGTGTTCCTGGATGCGTATTCTGCGCCTGCGACGCACGACGCCCCTTCCGAACGAGTCCGGAAGGGGCGTCGTGAATGATGCGGTGGATCGCTCAGCGTCGCGGCCGCTCGTCCCGCTCGTCCCGCTGCTCGCGCTCATCACGCATTTCGTCGTCCTCGGGCTGCAGGCGCGGGTCCAGGCGCCGTTGCGGTTCTCCGAGCCAGGGCCGGCCCAGGCGCGCTTTGGGCGGCAGGAGGACGCCAGGCCGGCGCTCGGGCTGCGTCGCCTGCCGCGGACGCGCGTCGATCAGGCGTGGATCTTCGTACCGCGGCGGCGGACGGATATCCCGGGCGTAGCCCCGTGGGTCCTCCTCGTAGCCCTCCACTTCGTAGCCTTGCGACGAATAGTCATCAGCCTCGTAGCCGTCCGGGTCGTACGGCCCGTACGGCTCGTCCCAGCGGCTGGCCTGGTCGTTCGGAGCGCTGCCCAGGTATCCACCGTTCTCTTCCTGCGCGTAGCGACGGCGACGGGCGCTCTCCGAAGACGAGGGCGACGGATTGAGCGAGTCCGGCGGGGCGGCGCCGGGCGTGAAGGCGCGTCCGAGGCCGGCCGTGTCGAAGTTGGGCGGGGGTAGCCGCTTGAGCGCCTGGTCCATCGCCTTCATACCGCCGATGTAGGTATGGATCGCCTCCGTCGCCATCCCCGCGTAGCGCTCGAACATCCGCACGCAGGTCTCCGAGCTCACGCGGAGGCTGTCCTGCGAGCAGTCGCCCTGCGCGTCCGCGACCTCCTTCGCCATCTCGGCCGGGTCATCGCACGAGGCGAGCACCATCAGCGTGACCGCGACGGCGGCGCAGGCCCGAGAGCGGGAGAGGAAGGAGGGGTTCATGCTCGGGATGGGTGAGGGAGAGTGGATCATACTCCGGAGAACGAGCCCGCGGTGGCGCCCAGCAGGAGGCAGCCGAGGTCGCGGTCGGATAGGTCGGCCAGCCCGCGCGGGTCGGCGTGCGGCGCCCACAGGACGCGCCCGTCCGGGGCGGTGAAGCGAAGGCGCACCCGGGTCGCCGGCTCCTTCCCGTCCTCGGCAAGCTCTCGCGGAAGCTCCACGCACCAGCGCACGGAATCGCTCATCCAGTAGCGCTTGCACGCGTACTTCTCGGAGCGCGGCGCGTCCTGCCGCGGTAGCCACAGCTGGAGCTCGTTGAACGGCTGCCCGAGCTGCCGGTAGATCAGCACGTACCATGGGTCGGCGGCGAGCTCGTCGCTCAGAAGCCACTCCCCCGAATTCAGAACCAGCATGTCCAGGCTCACCACGCCACGCGCTCCCCGCATCCGTCAGTGGTTCGAGTACGCACCCCAGACAGGAAGCGTCGGCAGCGGGAGGGGAATAGTTGAGTACGAATTATGAATGATGAAATTCAACATCATTCAACATTCATCATTCGTCATTAATTTGATGTCTTCCAGTACCTCCGATGAGCACCACCGCCTCGCGGCGGAGCGTGGGCCGGTTTCGGTCGCGATCATCACCGTGAGCGATTCACGTACGGCGGAGACGGATGTCAATGGTGCTTACCTGCGCGAAGCGATTGCGAGCGCTGGACATCGCGTTGCTTCGTATCACGTCGTTCCGGACAGCCCGTCGCTCGTGGCCATGGCGCTCGACGAGGTCGCGGCGGCAGGCGAGGCACGCATCGTCCTCTTGAACGGGGGGACCGGGATAGCGAGCCGCGACAACACCTTCGACGTGGTGAAGGCGCGGCTTGAGAAGGAGATCCCCGGCTTCGGCGAGCTGTTCCGGATGCTGAGCTTCGAGCAGGTCGGCGCGGCCGCGATGCTCTCCCGAGCCGTCGCGGGCGTGGCCGGCAGCGCGATCCTGATCTCCGTTCCCGGATCACCCGCCGCCGTCCGCCTCGCGTGGGAGCGCCTGATCGCTCCCGAGCTGGAGCACCTGGCGTGGGAATTGTGGAGGTGAGTGGGAAAGACCTTCAGTCTCCAGACCGACGACTTCCCTAGCGTCTCACCGTCCCGGGGCCTATGCTCTTCAGGGTGGCGCCGGAGCTCCCGCGGCCGGGGCGGTTCGTCGTTTCATCGCTGAATCGGAGAGGAAATGCTGGCGACGATCGTGCAGGAGGCACACGCTGAATTCACGGGCGGTCAGATCGCGCTGCGGCTATCCATCGCTCTGCTGCTGGTGCTGGCGAATGGATTTTTCGTGGCGGCGGAGTTCGCTCTGGTGGGTGCGAGGCGTACGCGGATCGATGCCCTGGCAGACGCCGGGAACGCCCGCGCGAAGATAGCCCGCGGCGCGATCCAGCATCTGGACCACTACATCTCCGGCACCCAGCTCGGTATCACGCTGGCGTCGCTTGCGCTGGGTTGGGTCGGCGAGAGCACCATCGCCGCCATCATCATCCAGCTTTTCTCCGGTGTCGGCTCGCCGTGGGACGCTCTCGCGAGCCACACGATCGCGGTGGCGATCGCTTTCGGGATCATTACCTTCCTCCACATCGTATTGGGCGAGCTCGCGCCCAAGTCGCTAGCGCTTCTCTTCCCGGAGAGCGTGAGCATGTGGCTCGCCGGCCCCCTTATCGTCTTCGCCAAGATCTTCACCCCGTTCATCCACTTCCTCAATGGATCGGCCAACCTGATCCTTCGGACTGTCGGCCTGCGCGCACCCCGTGAGGCCGAGCGGGTGCACCGCCCAGAAGAGATCGAAATGTTGATCTCCCAGACATACGAGCATGGCTTGCTGGCACAACAGCCGGTGGAGATGATCCGCGGGGTTTTCGATTTGTCGGAGACGACCGCCGCGGAGGTGATGACCCCACGCACACAGATCATGGCCGCGGCGAACACCGTGTCGCTCGAGGAGCTCGAGAACCTGCTGGTTGATTCGGGGCACTCGCGCGTCCCGATCTACGAAGGGTCGGTCGACCACATCATCGGTGTGGTGCTGGCGCGCGACTTCTGGCGCTCCCGGCGGGACCGCCGCCAGTGGAATCTCGCCAGCTTGATCCGCACGGTTCCCTTCGTGCCCGAAACGAAAGACCTGGAGCACCTGCTGCGCGAG
Source organism: Gemmatimonadota bacterium (assembly GCA_019348265.1). Lineage (GTDB taxonomy): Bacteria > Gemmatimonadota > Gemmatimonadetes > Longimicrobiales > Longimicrobiaceae > JAHWJV01. The sequence continues at coordinate 13,756 of JAHWJV010000021.1, read as the reverse complement.
ATGCAGCGCGAGGGAACCCACATCGCGATCGTCCTGGACGAGTACGGCGGCACCGCCGGGCTCGTCACCGTCGAGGACGTGCTGGAGCAGATCGTCGGCGAGATCGCGGACGAGCACGAGGTCCAGCGCGAGGAGATCCACCAGGAGGACGGACGCGTCCTCCTGGTCGGCCGCGTGCTGGTGGCGGACATCAACGAGCGGTTCGGGCTGCAGCTGCCGGAGGAGGAGTACACCACCGTCGCCGGCTACGTGATGGGGACGCTCGGCAGGATCGCCGGCGAGGGGGATACGGTCGACTTTCCGGGCGGGCAGTTCCGCGTGTCGGCCATGTCCGGCCGGCGAGTCGAGCTGATCGAGATGGTTCTCCCCGCGAAGAGCGAAGCGCAGCCGGAAGAGTAGCCGCCGGAGCAGAGCATGATAGGGCGCGGCGCTTCCCCGGGACCGAAACCTGCGGACAGGGAGCGCCGAGAAGCTCCTTTTCCCGGGCAGGTTCGACACCGGGACCGCCTCAGACCCGGGGTCGTAGCGCAGGCACCCATGGAAGTCTCTCCCACCGAGTCTCCTCAACCAGAGCAGAACAACCCACTCGCCGTAGGGGTCGTGACCGGCCTCGCGATCGCGAGTGTGGCCGCGCTCGCGCTGCGGGGTTCGTTGACGGGGCGGGATCGTGCGTACCAGGAAGCGTACGTCGGGGAGCTGGAGCGACTTGCCATGCAGCTCGCGCAGCAGACGGCGGAGCTGGAGACGCTGAACGCCGAAATGGGGCTGGTGGAGGCGCGGATGCGCGCCATCCTCGAGTCGTCTCTCGACGCGATCGTCGTGGCGGACGCGCAGAGCGTGATCACTCAGTGGAACCGGATCGCGGAGAACACGTTCGGGTGGAGTGCCGAGGAGGCGATCGGGCGGAATCTCAACGACACCATCATTCCGGAGCGACACCGCGAGGCGCACGACCGCGGGATGGCCCACTACCTCGCCACGGGCGAGGGGCCGATCCTGAACCAGCGGATCGAGATCATCGCGCTGCACCGCGACGGGAGGGAGTTTCCCATCGAGCTGACCGTCGCTCCGACGCAGTGGGGCTCCACCCCGATGTTCTCGTCGTTCATCCGCGACGTCACGGACCGGAAGCGCGTGGAGCAGCGGCTGACGGTAGAGCATGCCGTCTCCCGCGTCCTGGCGGAGTCGGAGAGAATGGAGGAGGCCGGCGAGCGAATCCTGCAGGCCATCGGTGCGAACGTCGGTTGGAAGTTCGGGACCTTCTGGACGGTGGAGCGTGGTGAATCGCTGCTCCGCCCCGCGGCCGTCTGGCACGCGTCCGACTTCGATCCGGGCCCCTTTCAGGACCTCACCTGGCGCAGTGCGTTCGGACCCGGCGACGGTCTACCCGGCCGGGTGTGGGCGAGCGCGGAGCCGGTCTGGATCGAGGATATCGTCGATGTCGCTGCCTTCCCCCGCGCCGCGAAGGCGGGCGAGCGGGGGCTGCACGGGGCGCTCGGATTTCCGATAATGGACGGCCCGAACGTGGCGGGCGTCATCGACTTCTTCCACCTGGAATCGCTGCGCCCGAACGGCCCGCTGCTGGAGATGCTCGCGGCCGTCGGAACGGACATCGGCCAATCCATGCGCCGGATCCGCGCCGAGGAGGAGCGGGACCTCGCCCTCGCCCAGATCGCCCGGGCAAACGTGGACCTCCAGGAGGCGAACGCCGCGCTCGCGGAGCAGACCAGTGCGGCGGACCGGGCGCGTCGTGCCGCGGACGAGGCGAACCAGGCGAAGTCCGAGTTCCTGGCGAACATGAGCCATGAGCTCCGCACGCCGCTGAACGCGATCCTCGGTTACGCGGACCTGCTGGACATCGGGATCAACGGCGAGCTCTCGGAGCGGCAGCGCGCCTATCTGGACAGGGTACGCGTTAGCGGGACCCACCTGCTCGCCCTGATCGAGGACATCCTCGACATCTCCAAGGTGGAGGCCGGCCGTCTGGGGCTGGAGACCGCGGAGGCCCGGGTGGTCGACGTGACGCTCGCTTCTCTGTCGCTCGTCTCGCCGCAGGCCGCGGAGCGCGGCTTACACCTTGAGAACGTCTGCCGCGACAGGGATCTCTGCTATCTCGGGGACGAAGACCGGGTCCGCCAGATTCTGGTGAACCTGCTGTCCAACGCCATCAAGTTCACGGAGCGCGGCGGGAGCGTCACGGTCAGCTGCGGCGTGACGACGGAGCCCGAAAAAGGCGCGCGGCTGTCGGGCGAGGGTCCCTGGGTGTGCATCCAGGTGGCGGACACCGGAATCGGAATCGCTACGGAGGAGCAGGGGACGGTGTTCGAACCCTTCGTGCAGGCGGAGAAGGGCAGGACCCGCACGCGCGGCGGGACGGGGCTCGGCCTGACGATCAGCCGGCAGCTGGCGCGGCTGATGGGCGGGGACCTGACGCTGCGGAGTGAGCTGGGAAAGGGCTCGTGCTTCACCCTCTGGCTGCCGACCACCGTGACGGGCGCCACCGCATGGAAGGACGACGAGGACCCGCCGTCCTTCGCCGGCCTGGGCGCGATCGGCGAGGCGCTGCGTAGCGAAGTGGCCGCGGTGCTCGCGTCGATCTCCCGCCGCCTCCGGTCGGACCCGCTGACCCCGATGGCCGAAGCTCTCAGCGGCCCCGAGCTGGACGATCACCAGCTCGCCTTCCTGGTCGACATCGTCCAGACGCTGGTGGTGCTCGAGGCGGAGGAAGGAGCGCACGATCTGCTTCGCGACGGCTCCGATTTCCAGCGGCTCCTCTCCACCCGCCACGGCACTCAGCGCGCGCGGCAGCGCTGGACTGAGGCGGCACTGCAGCGCGAGTTCGTGATCGTGCGCGAGGAGCTGGAGCAAGCCGTGCGCGCCCTCGCCTCTCCGTCAGCTCCCGTCGAGAACGCCGTCCGGCTCCTCTCCCGACTGGTCCTCCAGGGCGAGCAGTTCAGCCTGCGTGGACTGCGCACCGGCGCCGTCACCAGCGCCCGATAGCCGCTCGACCTGCCTCCGGCGATCGTCCTCCGTCTCGAGCGGCGGAATGATCTGGGGGAAGGCAAGCTGCTCCACCGATCCCGGCCCCTCCAGGTTGGACAGCGTCATCCCGAGCAAACGCAGCGCGCCCGGCCGGCGCTGACGCGCCTCCTGCAGCAGAACCCGCGCGATTCCGAAGATCACCGCGTCCGTCTCGACCGCCTGAGGGAGCGTGCGGCTCCGCTGCCGGTCCTGAAAATCGGCGCCGCGCACCTTCACCCCGATCGTTCGGGCGCGGAGCCGGTCGCGCCGCAGCGTCCCGCCGACGTCGGCGACGAGCTCCCGCAGCGTCTCCTCCAGCGCCTCGCGGTCGGCAAGGTCGTTCTCGAACGTCGTCTCCGAGCTGATCGACTTCCTCGGGCCGCTGTCCTCCGCCACCGGCGTCGTATCGATCGCGCGGACGCGCTCCCACAGGAACCGCGCTCGACCCTCTCCCAGCCACATCGACAGCGTATTCGGCCCTAGCTGCCGCGCGGAAGCAATGCTGGAGACGCCCCGCCGCTCCAGGTCGCGAAGGAACGCCGGGCCGATCCCGGGGATGTCGCCGAGCTCGTGCCGGTCCAGGAACTGGAGCTCCCCACCCGCCGGTACCACATAGACGCCGCCGGGCTTCGCGTGCCGAGTCGCCATCTTCGCGATGAACCGCAGCCCGTGCGAGCCGCCCAGTGAGACCGTGATCCCCGTCTCCTCCCGGACCGACCGCTGGATCTCCCGGGCTCTCACCTCCAGCGGCTCGGGTCCCGGCGTGAGCAACAGGTAGCCCTCGTCGATGCTCGCCCGCTCCAGCACCGCCGCGTGCCTTCGCAGCACCGCGAATACCTCGCGGCTCTTCCGCTTCACCATGGGCCACGGCACTGGCGCCGCTACCAGCTCCGGACAGATCCGGAAGGCCGTGGCCATCGGCATCGCGGAGCGCACCCCGCGCCGCCGTGCCGCATAGCTGCAGCTCGCCACCACCCCCCGCTTCCGCGGATGCCCCCCGACCACCAGCAGCTCCACGCCCGCCAGCCGATCCGGCCAGGTCAGGTACGCAGCCTGGCAGAAGAACTGGTCGATGTCGCAGCAGAGAAGGTGCATGGGGAGGGGTGTCGGCTATCGGCTATCGGCTATCGGCTATCAGTCTTCAGTCGCCAGTCGCCAGTCGACTGACGACTGGCGACTATTTACCCTCCCGCGCCCAGCCGGTCTTCGGACGCTTGCCCTCCAGACAGGTAGTAATGTACTCGGCCATCTCGCGGAGGTCGCTCCAGGGGCCCCGTGCGAAGGCGAGCGTCGAGCTTTCCACCTCCACGAGCTCTTTCACACCGGCCCGGAAATGCGAGAGCGCCCGCTCCCGTGGGCCGGACTCCCGTTGTGGACGCGGCGCGGTTCTGGACGGCGTCTTCGTCGGCGGCTTCGGTTCGGCCTGGGCGGGAGACACGGTGGGCGCGGCTTTGGACGCACGGGTAGGTTGCTGGACGCGCTTTGGCCCCCGGCCGTTTCTTACCGCGGCAGCAGGCGCTGCCGGAAGGGCTTGGGGCAGCGCGGCGGGCGCGGCGTTGGGAGTGGCGCGCCAGCCGCTCGGCTCGGCCTCGCCCCGCGCGCTCGCCCTCATCTCCGAAAGGGCTTTGTTGATGCTGACAGCCGTGTGGCCCCAGTTGTAGGCGAGGGTACGCGCCGCCGTCTCGTCGCGCGCGAATTCGGTGCGGTGATTGTTCTGAATGCGCAGCCGGCCGTCGGCTGTCGGCTCGATCACGAGCATGGTGCGCCTCCATGAGCGGTGAGGTAACGCAGTTCAGAACCCCGCAGAGTTTTCGGGGTTCCTTCGGTAGAATCTTAACCAAAAAGGCGGGCGGCGACCTTGCCGAACCGTTAGCTTGGGATCACGGGGTTCCCCTCCGCTCTGTCATTCACGCGGTCGGGTGGCCCGCCGTTTGCTCGGCAGCGGGCGTGGAAGGAACCGTTGTACTCAAGGAGGATTTTGTGGAGCGAAGGACGTTTGACGTACGCCGGGATGTGCGCGGGCCTGCCGGTGAGCCGGGATTCCTGCTGATCGCCCCACCGAGTGAAGCGCTGGACTGGGACATACAAAACGAGATCGCGAGCACCTGCCGGTACTGGATGCCGAGCCAGCAGGCGTGGTGGATCGCCGCTCCGTATCTGAGCACCGCGCGGGAGATTCTGGACAGGGTCGCGCCGCCACCCGAACCGGCGTGGCTTCGCTTTCTGCGTCCGCATCTGCCGGCGCAGGTCAACACCCGGCTGGTCTCCCTGGTGCAGTTAAGCGAGTCGGGTCGCAGCACTCCTGGGCGCATCTGAAACAGGCGGGTGGAGGGATGGGTGTGAAGCTGAAGCCGCTCGCCGACCAGGTGGTGGTGATCACCGGCGCGTCCAGCGGTATCGGGCTGGTTACCGCGCGTCTGGCGGCGAAGCGCGGGGCGCGGGTGGTGCTCGTGTCGCGGAGCAAGCCGGACCTCACACGGGCGGTTGCCAGGATCCAGAAGGCTGGCGGCGAGGCGATCTACGTGGTCGCGGACGTGGCCCATCCGGACGAGGTCGAGGCGATCGCCGAGGAGGCGACGCGGGCTTTCGGCGGGATCGACAGCTGGGTGAACAACGCGGGCATCTCGATCTACGGCACGCTGGAGGAGGTGTCGCTGGCGGACGCGCGCCGCCTGTTCGACACGAACTATTGGGGGGTGGTGCACGGCTCTCTGGTGGCGGCGGCGCACCTGCGGGAGAGCGGCGGGGCCGTCATCAACGTCGGCAGCATCGTCTCCGACGTGTCGGTTCCTCTGCAGGGCCACTACGCCGCAAGCAAGCATGCGGTGAAGGGGTTCACCGACACCCTCCGCATGGAGCTGGAGAGCTCCGGGGCGCCGATCTCCGTGTCGCTGGTGAAGCCGGCGGCGATCGCGACGCCGTTCGCGCGCCACGCGCGCAGCTACATGGAGAGGGAGCCCAACCTGCCGCCGCCCGTCTACGATCCCGGCGTAGTGGCGCGCACCGTCCTGCGCTGCGCGCAGAAGCCCGTTCGTGAGATCACCGTGGGCGGCGGCGGACGGATGATGACGGCGATGGGGAAGGTGGCGCCGCGGCTCACCGACCGCTACATGGAAGCGGCCATGTACCGGCAGCAGGAGACCGACCGGCCGTCCCCTGAACAGCGCCGCGACAGCCTCGACCGGCCGATGAAGGGCGATGGCGCAGAGCGGATGGAGTACCCCCGGCACGTCATGCGGAGCAGCGTGTACACCGCGGCGACGCTGCATCCCCTGAGGACGGCGGTGGCCTGCGCGCTGATCGGGACGGCGGCGGTGCTGGCGCTGCGTCGCGGGAGCGAGTGAGCGGAGCAGCGTCTCTCGTGCGGCCAACGGCGTGGTCGGGAGCCGCGACGACGCGTAAATGCCTTCCTCCTCGATTCGGGGAGTGACTTCACGAGGGTCCATTCGGGCGCTTCCGTCACAAGACCGGGGCGCCCGTCGCCTTTCTGGGTTACGCATCGGGGGACCCTCCTCCGACAACTCCGCCGCGGGTCGGCCATGGTGCTCGTGGGGACATCGGGGCGGCGCCGTCGCGGTGCCGCGCGTGGTGCCGGAGCGGGCCGCCACGGCTTGACACTGCTCGGGACGCGTTCTAGACTCTCGCATTCAATGCACAACCGCGCTTCGCCACAGAGCGAAGGATCCACCGCTCCGGACCGGGGCGACCCTTCGGGATTCGAGATCGTCCGCGATCCGCTCTGGAACACGATCCGCCTGGATGGGACGGCGCGGCGTATCATCGACACCCCCGAGTTTCAGCGCCTCCGCCAGGTGCGGCAGCTGGGGCTCACATACCTCGTCTACCCGGGTGCGACGCACGCGCGGTTCGACCACGCCCTGGGCGTCTATCACCTCGCGAGGCAGGCGGTGGCGCTGCTGGCGGAGCGTGGCGAGCTGGACCGGGTCGATTCCGAGGAGTGCCGGCTCCTTCCATATGCCGCGCTCCTGCACGACATAGGGCATTATCCGTTCTCCCACGCCCTCGAGGAGCTCGACCCCGGGAGGGTCCCCGAGCATCACGAGCAGCTGACCGGCCGCTTTCTGGCGGCTCCCGGGCTCCGCCGCGTGCTGCGCGAGGTCGCGGACGACGCACCCGAGCGGATCGAGCGGCTGATCCAGGGTACGTCTGACTCGCCGCTGCAGGGTCTTGTCTCGGGCAGCCTCGATCTCGACAAGATCGAATACCTCAATCGCGACGCCCTTTTCTGCGGGGTGCCGTATGGCGCGGTGGACGTCGATCGGCTGCTCCACGCGTTGACGCTGGTGCGGGACCCGGATAGCGGCCGGCTCGAGATCGGGATTCACGAAAAGGGCCTCTCCGCGCTCGAGTCGCTGCTCTTCGCCAAGTACCAGATGTACCGCAACGTGTACTGGCACCACGCGGTTCGTGCCGCGACCGTTCTGTATCAGCGGCTGGTGCAGGAGGCGGTGGACGCGGAGCTGATCACGGCGGAGGACCTGATTGGACGATCGGACGAGGGGCTCCTGGTGATGATCGAGATGGCGGCACGCGCGAGCGGACGGCCGGCGGGGGAGCGCATCGCCACGCGCTGGCTCCCGGCGCTACGAACCCGACGGCTGCCGAAGCGCGCGCTGGAGATCCCCGGCGAGGTGCTGCGCGAGACGCCCGTCGGGGATTGGTTCTACGAGCGGGAGCCGCTACGGTGGCGTCTCGAGTCGAGGCTCGCTTCCGAGCTGCGGCTTCCGCCGGGGGAGCTGTTCGTCGATTACCCGGCGAAACCGAGGATGATGGGGCTGGATCTACTCCTGCTGCGCCGAACGGGCGTGGCGCAGAGACTCACCGAGAGCGGACACGCGGGATACATCGACCTCCCGAGGGTGTCGGACGAGCTGTACCACTCGGCGCGTGTCTTTCGCGTCTTCACCACCGAGCGCCGAACCGTCGAATCGGAGCGGATGGTGGACCTGCTGCGGCTGGCGCCGGACGCGCTGGAAAAGCGGCTCGAGCGGACGGAACCGATCCTATGACGAGCGGCAACGGCCCGGAAGCCCCGCAAACCGATCCGCCTCGCCGCCAGGCGCGAGTCATGATCGCGGAGGACGACATGGCCGCGGCCAACGTCCTGCAGACCCTCCTCGGCCGAGTGGGTTACGACGTCTCGTTGGCAGAAGACGGTGCCATCGCGCTGAAGATGCTGGAGGACGGCCCGCCGCCCGATATCCTCCTCCTCGATTGGATGCTGCCCGCGGTTTCGGGGCTCGAGATCTGCCGGCGCGTTCGCGAGCGCTGGGATCCGATCACCGTCCCGATCCTCATGGTCACCGCGAAGACCGATGCGGACAGCATCTCCTCCGCGTTCGCGGCGGGCGCCAGCGACTACCTCACGAAGCCATTTCTGGGTGCCGAGCTCCGGGCGCGGATCGCCGCCCACCTGCGCATCAAGAGTCTGCTGGACGAGCGGATGCGCATGGAGGAGCACCTTGCCGAGCGCGAGAAGCTGTCGACCCTCGGGCTGCTCGTGAGCGGCGTCGCGCACGACCTCAACAATCCGCTGGGAGGGATCTCGGGGTACGCGCAGCTGCTGCTGGACCAGGAGAGTCAGCCGGAGAAGATCGCGGCTCTGAACCGGATCATCGCCGAGGTGAGCCGCTGCAACCGCATCGTCGCCGACCTGCTCTCCTTCGCCCGGCGTCAGCCGACCGAGCGAACGCGCGTGAACGTGGGGGAGGTGCTGCAGAGCACGATGGAGCTGCGCCTGCGCCATCTCCAGGATTCGGGGCTCCGTACGCAGGTAGAGATCGAACCCGAGCTCGATTCCATCACCGGCGATCCCCACCAGCTCCAGCAGGTCTTCCTCAACATCGTCGTGAACGCGGAGCACGCGCTTCGCCACGGCGGTGACACGCTGCGGGTCAGCGTCGGAGAGGCGCCGCCATCCACGGCGCGCAACATGGGGCGGGAGTGGGTGCAGATCAGCTTCTACAACGACGGCCCGCCCATCCCGGCGGACGCCCTGCCTCACATCTTCGACCCCTTCTTCACGACCAAGGCCAGCGACGAAGGCACGGGGCTGGGACTCGCCATCTGCCGCCGAATCCTCCGAGAGCACGGCGGCGACATCGACGTCGAGAGCGGCGAGGAGGGGACTACCTTCCGGATCGTGCTGCCGGGGGATGGGGAAGGGAACAGGGAACAGGGAATGGGGAACGGGGATAGCTGATGGCCGATAGCCGGTAGCGCTTCTACCCCTCCTCTACGTTCACGATGACCACGGTGATGTTGTCCGCACCGCCTGCGCGGTTAGCGGCCCGGATCAGCGAGGTGGCGATCTTGGCGAGGGGTTCCGAGCTGGCGAGCAGAGTGCCGATCGTCGGGCCGTCGATCATGTTGTAGAGGCCGTCTGTCGCCAGGAGTAGACGATCGCCGGGGCGGACGGTATCGGAGAGCACGTCCATGTCGGGGTCGGAGTCCTCGCTCAGCACCCGCGTCAGGATGTGAGAGAGCGAATGTCCCTGGGCGGCATCGTTGCTCAGACGACCTTCATCGACCTCGCGCTGCACCCAGGTGTGGTCGTGGGTGATCTGCTGGAGCGTGCCGTCACGCAGCCGGTAGAGCCGGCTGTCGCCGATGTGGCCGATCCAGCAGTGCCCCTGGTGGTCGACGACGCAGACGGTGAGGGTCGTCCCCATTCCACTGTAGCGCTCGTCATCGTCGCAGCAGTTCACGATCGCATCGTGCGCGGTGTGCGACGCCCCCCGCAGCACCCTGACCAGCGCCTCGCCGGTCGCGCCCGCGTCGTACGCCTCCGCCAGTGCCCGCGCGACCGTGGTGGCGACGAGCTCGCTGGCGATCTCACCGGCCGCGTGTCCCCCCATCCCGTCCGCTACCAGGAAGATTCCGCGAGCGGGGTCGGTGACGTACGCATCTTCGTTCCCCCGCCGCCGCCGGCCCACGTTGGTCGCGCCAACCGACTTCCAGCTTATCGTCACGAATATCCCGGCGATGTGGGAACCAGCTCTGTGAGTGCCGCCGCTGGATCCAGCGGCGGCTGGCTGGACGCTCCGACCGCGAAGAAGGCGATCGCGGCGAAGATCAGCACGAGCAGCAGGAATATCCAGACCGGGACGCGCATGCCGCCGCGCCGCTCCGCGACGGGGACGGCCGCGCTCGGCGGGGTGTAGCTCGCCCGCGCGGCGTCCAGATCCGCGGCAGGTACCTGGTTGAATAGAAGCCTCAGCCCCCCGAAGCGGATCTGCGAACCGTACGGCAGCGGGGTCGGAGCATTCGGCGGGAGGCGGGAGCCTTCGACGTAGGTGCCGTTCGTGGAGCCGAGATCGGTGAGGAGCCAGGCCCCTGCCGCGTACTCCAGCCGCGCATGCGTGGTGGAGACGGAGTCGTCGGCGAGCACGACGTCGTTCTGACTCCCCTGCCCGAGCGTGAGGACCGGTGAGCGGACGGCGATCTCTTCACCGCTCCGGGGGCCGGCCTGCACGCCGAAAATCGCCAACGCGTCAGCCGTCTGGTCGCGTGGAGGGGTGGGCATCGTCTACGGGCCGTGTATCGCTGGTTCGTGGGGCGGCAAGCTCGGTGCCCCCAGCGGGCGCCGAGCGGCGGCTCCGCCCGATCTGGCGCGTATCCGGCGCAAGGAGCGTTCCTCCAATGCAGTACGTCAGACGGCGACGGCTGCCCCACGGGCCGGGGGACGCTCAGGGGAGGGTTGTCGGGGCTTCCGGTGGTGAGCGGGCGGGCGGTATCAGGAGCGCGTGGCGGTACGCTGAAGCATGCTGGGGGCTCGTGCGAGCAGGCGGGCCAGGCGCTTCCGCTGCGCAGACCAGGCGGAATCCGCGGCCAGGCCCGAGCTGAAGGACGGGGCCATGGCGATGCGGCCCGGATCGACCGCGCGCCCATCGCGGCGTACCTCGTAGTGCAGGTGCGGCCCGGTGGCGAGGCCGGTCATTCCCACGAAGCCGATCACCTCGCCCTGACGCACCCAGCGGGATCGGCGCACCCCGGGGCCGAACCCGGAGAGGTGCGCGTACCGGGTGCTGTACCCATTGGGGTGCTGCACCTCGACGAGGTTCCCGTAGCCGCCGCTCCGCCCGGCGAGCGCGATCACACCGTCGGCGGTGGCGCGGACCGGAGTGCCGGTGCGGGCGCCGTAATCAACCCCGGCGTGCGGCAGGATGCGCTGCAGGATCGGATGCATGCGTCGTGAACCGAAGGCGGAGGTCACGCGCATCGCCGCGAGCGGCCCCGCCCACCCCGTCTCCTCCAGCGATCGGCCGAACGGATCGAAGTACCCAGGCTTCCCCTCGCGCTCGTAGTAGAATGCGGTGTGCAGCTCGCCAGCGACGGCGGCCTCGGCGGTCAGCGACTCCGGCTGGACGGCGGAGATGCGCATCCCCTTCGGGCAGCTCCGATACAGCCGCGGGGAGGTGCAGAGCTGGGGGCTCCAGATCGAGCGGCGCATCGCGCGGAAGCAGGAGCAGGCGCTCTTCGCCTTCACGCCGAAGAACCAGCCGGCGGGGGTGGGGCTCTACGGGCACCTGGAGGGGGTGCGGGTGACGCAGGCGCAGAAGCGGCTGGAGATCGCGCCCTACGCCTCGGGGCGCGTCTTCTACCGGCCACTGGTGGTGCAGAACGCGGCGGTGGACTTCCCGAACCCCTTCCAGTCGCGCTCGGACCTGAGCGGCGGGGTGGGGGCGGACCTGAAGTACCGGCTGACGTCGAACTTCACGCTGGACGCGACCATCAACCCGGACTTCGGGCAGGTGGAGCTGGACCCGGCGGAGGTGAACCTGACGGCCTTCGAGACGCGCTTCGACGAGAAGCGGCCCTTCTTCGTGGAGGGCGCGGAGATCCTGCGCTTCGGGACCGCCGTGCAGGGGAACCCCGAGGGGGGACCGCCGCAGCTGGTCTACTCGCGCCGGGTGGGGCGGGCGCCGCAGATCTCGCTGCCCCGGGACGCGGCGTACGCGGACCTGCCGGAGACGACCACCATCCTGGGCGCGGCCAAGCTGACGGGGCGCACGGTGGGCGGCTGGTCGGTGGGGCTGCTGGAGGCGGTGACGCAGCGGGAGGACGCGCCCTACATCAACACGGGGCGCCAGGAGGCGAGCACGGTGGTGGAGCCGCTGGCCAACTACCTGGCGGGGCGGCTGCGGCGGGACATGAACGGGGGACGGGCGACCTTCGGCGTAATCGCCACCGCGGTGAACCGGCGCCTGGAGGACGGGGCGGCGAACAGCTTCCTGCGCTCGGCGGCGTACGCGGGCGGGGTCGACTTCCGGCGCGAGACGCAGAACCGCGTCTGGTCCGTCTTCGGCACGCTCTCCGGCAGCCACATCCGCGGGAGCACCACGGCGATCGCGGCGGCGCAGCGCTCCAGCGCTCGCTTCTTCCAGCGTCCGGACGCGGGACACCTGGAGTTCGATCCGAACGCCACCTCGCTGAGCGGCTACCGGCTGCAGGTGGACGGAGGCAAGAGGGCGGGCAAGTTCATCTGGAACTTCGGCCTGACGGCGACCAGCCCTGGGTACGAGATCAACGACATGGGCTTCCAGCTGAACTCGGACCGCATCCCGGTCGACCCGAACTTCACCTACGAGCAGAACACCCCCGGCCGCATCTTCCGCCGCTGGAGCGTCCGCTTCGGTCCCGATTTCGATTTCAACTACGATGGAAACCTGATCCGGAACATCACCTTCCTCAATCTCACCTCCCAGCTCGCCAACTACTGGACGGCCGGTGCGCGCGTCAGCCACGTCGCCTCCATCCTGAGCGACCGCCTGACCCGCGGTGGGCCGCTGACGCGCGTGCCGCAGGGCTGGCTCGCCGGGTTCAACCTCGGAAGCGATCCGCGCCGGACGTACACCGTCTCCAGCGGGGGCACGTACACCGAGGATCGCGCGGGAATGCACCAGACTACCGCGAACGTGAGCGTCGGCTTCAAGCCGGCGACGAACTGGGACATCCAGGTCGGTCCCAACCTGAACACCGGCTACCTCCCTGCCCAGTACGTGACCACCGTCAACGACCCCTCGGCGACGCGCACCTTCGGCAACCGCTACGTATTCGCGGGGCTCAGGCAGACGACGCTGGGGATCGACACGCGCGTGAACGTCACCTTCACCCCGTCGCTCTCGCTCCAGCTGTACGCGCAGCCCTTCTTCTCGACCAACGACTTCGGCGCGCTGAAGGAGCTGGAGGCGCCGCGAACGTATGACTTCCTCGAATACGGCAGCGACATCGGCACCGTCACCCGCGAGAGGGGCGCGCGCAGCCGCGTCGATCCGGACGGCGCCGGTCCCGCGGCTGGGTTCCGCGTGGACGACCGCGACTTCAACCTGAATTCACTGCGCGGCAACGCGGTCATGCGCTGGGAGTGGCGCCCCGGGAGCACGCTCTTCCTCGTCTGGCAGCAGGACCGCTCCGGACGCCTCGCGGCGCTCGACGCTGAGCGGCTCGGGCGGGAGCTCGGCACCTTCGACCTGGGCAGGAACGTCGAGGACCTGTTCGACGCCCGACCCATCAACGTGCTGGTCTTCAAGGTCAGCTACTGGCTCAACCCGTAGGCGCCCGGGGCACCAACAGAGGGGGGGCGCGGTAACGGGACCGCCCCCCCTTTTCGCTTCATTCGCACGGCGCGCCAGTCCGCCGGCGAGCCGTTCCGCGGCCGATGTGTGTGAATCGCCAGCGGCCGCGCGTTCTTACTGGTAACCGGCGGGCTGGC
>JAHWJV010000219.1 GCA_019348265.1 Gemmatimonadota bacterium | reverse complement strand
GCCCTGCCCGGCGGCTGAGGGCAGACTGCCCCGATGCGCGCCTTCGTGACTGCCGAGCTGACCGACGACGGCGTACGCCGTCTCGAGGCGCTCGGCTACGAGGTCGTCCGCGGCGGCTGGGGGCTGACCCGGCAGCCGCTCGACCGACAGGCGTACGTCGCCGCGGCGGCGGGTGCGCAGCTGCTGCTGACGGAGATCGAGACGGTCGACGCGGCGGAGCGGCTGGGCGAGTACCACGGGCTGCTGATCCCCGGCGGGTTCGGTGTCCGCGGCGTCGAGGGGATGTTGAACGCGATCCGCTGGGCGCGCGAGAACGAGCTCCCCTTCTTCGGCGTCTGCCTCGGCCTGCAGACCGCGATCATCGAGTTCTCGCGCAACGTCTGCGGCTTCGACGAGGCGCACTCCGCGGAGTGGTCGTCGGACACGGCGCACCCGGTGATCTGCCTGATGAACTCGCAGCGCGAGGTGACCGACCTCGGCGGGACCATGCGGCTCGGGTCCTTCACGGCGCGGCTGCAGCCCGGATCGCGAGCGGCCGAGATCTACGGCGCCAGCGAGATCAGTGAGCGGCACCGCCACCGCTACGAGGTGAACAACACGTACCGCGATCCGCTCACCGAGAACGGGATGACGGTCTCGGGCACCTCGCCCGACGGCAACCTGGTGGAGATGATCGAGCTGCCGGGCCACCCGTGGTTCCTCGGGACGCAGTTCCACCCGGAGCTCAAGTCGCGCCCGAATCACCCGCACCCGCTCTTCGCGTCGTTCATCGGCGCGGCGCTGGCGCGCCGCGACCAGACGGAGCCGGGCGCGAGCCTGCGGGAAGCGGCGGACTGATGGGTGCGGGCTCGCCGGTTTCGCGCCTGTTCGCGCCGGAAGGCGAGTTCTTTTTGATCGCCGGACCGTGTGTGCTCGAGGACGACGCGCTGAACCTCGAGATCGGTACCGCGCTGGCGCGGCTCTCGGACGAGCTGTCGCTGCCGATCCTCTTCAAGGCGTCGTTCGACAAGGCGAACCGCTCTTCGGGGGGGTCTGCGCGAGGACCCGGTGTGGACGAAGGGCTGCGGAAGCTGGAGCACGTGCGCCGGGAGACCGGCCTGCCGGTGCTCACGGACGTACACGACCCTGCGCAATGCGCGGCTGTCGGCGAAGTGGTGGACGTGCTGCAGATCCCGGCGTTTCTCTGCAGACAGACGGATCTGCTGCTCTCCGCGGGCGCCACGGGGAGGCCGGTGAACGTGAAGAAGGGGCAGTGGATGGCGCCGGAGGAAATGCGCGGCGCGGCGGAGAAGCTCCGCTCGGGTGGCGCGGGTGGGATCGCGGTGACCGAGCGCGGGACCTTCTTCGGCTATGGGAACCTGGTCGTGGACATGCGCTCCTTCGAACTGATGCGCGAGAGCTGTGCTGCGCCGGTGGTATTCGACGGCACCCATTCCGTGCAGCGGCCCGGCGCTGGCCCCGGTGTGAGCGGGGGTGAGCCCCGCTTCATCCCGACGCTGGTCCGCGCGGCGATGGGCGCGGGTGTCGACGCGCTCTTCCTGGAGGTGCACCCGGAGCCGAGCCGCGCCCCGTCCGACGCGACGAACATGCTCCCCCTGGACCGCCTCGCTCCGCTCCTCCAGGAGGTGCTCGCGATCCGTTCGGCGGTGCGGGCGCCGGTTCTCCGTGGCTAACCTCGCCCGACGGCGAATCACGCCGCAGAGGGCGTCCGCGGTGCGGCTGGTCGTGCTGGACGTCGACGGCGTCCTTACCGACGGCGGGATCTATCTGGGGGCGAGCGGGTCAGGTGAGAAGGTGGAGATGAAGCGCTACGAGATCACGGACGGCCTCGGAGTCCGGCTGCTCCAGGACGCCGGGCTCCAGGTAGCGATCGTCAGCGGGCGCGAGTCGGTTTCCGTGCGCCTGCGCGCGGAAGAGCTCCAGATCTCGGAATGCCACCAGGACGCGGGCGCGAACAAGCTCCCGATCGTGATCTCGCTGATGGAGCGGGTGGGCGTTGACTGGAACGAGGTGGCCTTCGTGTCCGACGACATCGCCGACATCCCCGTCCTGCGTCGGGTGGGGCTCGCGGCCGCGGTCGCGAACGCGGTGCCCGAGGTGCGGGCGCTGGCCCACTGGGTAGCGACTCGCCGTGGCGGCCATGGCGCTGTGCGGGAGTTCGCCGAAGCGCTTTTGCACGCGCGCGGCGAGTGGAGCGGCCGCGTCGACAGCTATGTCGCCGAGCGGGAGCTTGCCTCGTGATTCGCGCGCTGAGCACTGCCTCAGCCGCCGCCGAGCGCGCCCGCAGCGCGGCTGAGATCCTCGAGGCCGGGCGCCGCGTGCTCCGGCTGGAAGCCGCGGCCGTCGCGGCGATGGAGACTCAGCTCGACGACTCCTTCGTCGCCGCGGTGCGGACGATTCTCGAGTCGAGCGGCCGAGTGATCGTCTCCGGGGTAGGGAAGTCGGGGATCGTCGCGCGCAAGATCGCGGCGACGCTCACTTCCACGGGAACCGCGGCGATCTTTCTCCACCCGGTGGAGGCGCTTCATGGAGACCTCGGGATCGTGGGACGCGAGGATGTCGCGCTGCTGCTCTCGAAGAGCGGGGAAACCGAGGAGCTACGCGGGATGGTGGAATTTTTCGGCCGAATGGGGGTACGGATCGTGGCGATCACCGCGCGCACGGACTCGACGCTGGCGCGCAATGCTTCCGTCGTTCTGGCGTGCACCGTCGGCGAGGAAGCGTGCCCGCATGATCTCGCGCCGACGTCCTCCACGACCGCGGCGCTGGCGCTCGGCGACGCACTCGCGGTGGCGCTTCTGGAGGGACGCGGCTTCGGGCGCGAGGA
Source organism: Gemmatimonadota bacterium (assembly GCA_019348265.1). Lineage (GTDB taxonomy): Bacteria > Gemmatimonadota > Gemmatimonadetes > Longimicrobiales > Longimicrobiaceae > JAHWJV01. Next base: position 3,468 of record JAHWJV010000219.1, on the reverse strand, counting down.
CTTCGCCCGCCTGCACCCGGCGGGAGCACTGGGCCGCAAGCTCCTGCTCCGGGTTGCCGAAGTGATGGTGACCACCGATGTGCCGCTGCTGCCACCGCACGCAAGCATGCGTGAATGCCTGGTCCTACTGGCGGAGAAGCGTGGTACCGTCGCCGTGGTGGACGAGGCCGGGTCGCTACTCGGTGTGGTCACCTCCGGCGACCTGACCAGGCTGATGGAACGCGAAGAAGCTTTCTTTTCGGTCAGAGTGGATACGGTGATGACACGGTCCCCGCGTACGGCCTCGGCAGACGAGCTCGCCGCGACCGCGGCCGGTACCATGGAACGCGCCGGAGTGATGGCTCTGCCCGTGTTGGACCACGGGTCGCGCGTGATCGGGATGGTCCATCTTCACGACCTGATGCGCGCTGGCGCGATATAGCCAGCCATAAAATGATGAACTCGACGTTTCGCCTGTCATCGCTCGTGCTCTGCCTCCTCGGCGGGTGTCAGCAGAGCTCCACCACGCCCTCGGCGATCGCGAACACGGACAGCCTGATCGCCGACCGGACCTTCTTCGGGGTGCACCATGTCATCACCAAAAACGGGATCCGCAGCTCGGTGCTGGACGGCGACAGTGCGTATCTTCACGCAGGGAGCGAGACGCTCTTCATCACCGGTGTGAAGCTGTCCTTCTTCAACGAAAACGGAACCCAGTCGGGCACTCTCACCTCGAAGAAGGGCGAGTACGATCCCGCTGGCGGGCTGTTCGTCGCCCAGGAGGAGGTCGTGCTCGTCGCCAAAGGCGCTGATGGCGACCGGCGCATCGAGACGGACCAGCTCAGTTACCAGGTGAGGACGGACGAGCTCTGGAGCGACCAGCCGTTCGTGATGACGCACGCCGGGCGGACCACTCGCGGATCCCGGTTCAGATCGGACGGGAAGTTCAGCACCTGGAACGTGACGAACGCGGAGACGACCGGCGGACTACCGGGTGAAGATTCGGATTTCTCCTTCTGATGATCAGACGCGTCCTCTTCCTGCTCCTCCCGTTTGCGCTGGCCGCGGCATCTCCCGCGGCTGCCCAGACGAGCGAGTGTAACCCCGTCGATCTGCCGGAGGTGGAAGAGGTGTATCAGGGCGCCGGGGACATAGCCACCGTACAGGGACCCTTCCTGATCCGGTGCGTGAACGGAGCGGAACTTCGCGCCAATCAGGGCACGCTGAACCGACTGACCCGCGAGCTCTTCCTGGTCGGGAAGGTCGATTATCGCGATGCCCAGCGGACCCTGACGTCCGACCAGGCCACGTATACGAGCATCACGCGCCGCCTGTACGCGACCGGCAACGTGGTGTTCACGAACATCGCGGAGGGAACCACGATCCGCGGTCCCGAGCTGGAGTACTTCGCCACGACGCCGGAGCGCCCCGAGCCACAGGTGAACGCCGGCAGCCGCCCGCACCTCACGCTGATGCCTCGTGACACGGCCCGGTCCGACGCGCCGCTCGAGATCGACGCGGACCGGCTCAACGTCGTCGGCAGCGACAATCTGACGGCATTCGGCTCCGTGGTGATCACCCGGCCGGATCTGAATGCGACCGCGGACGAGGCGCGTTACCAGGGAGGAACCGAGACGTTGGGGCTGCGCGGCAAGGCGGTGGTGAAAGGCAAGGACAACGTGCTCAGTGGTGACACGATCGTGGCGGAGCTGGAGAAGGGCGCGCTGCAGGAAGTCCGCTCGCGCGGTGACGCCGTTCTGGAGGCGACGGACATGCGGGTCACTGCGCCCGACGTACAGCTCTTCTTCCGCGAAGAGCTCGTCGAGCGGACGGTCGCGCGCAGCGACTCGTCCGCACCCGCGTCGCGGCCGCTCGCGGTCACGAAGTCGTTCCGACTGGAGGCCGACTCGATCATTGCGGTGACTCCGAAGCAGGAGCTGGAGCGCGTTAATGCCATCGGGCGGGCACGCGGCGAGACGAAGACGTTCCGCCTGGTGGGCGACTCGATCGAAGCGATCGCCCCGGGCCGACAGCTGGAGCGGGTTACGGCGGTCGGCCGCGCACGCGGTGAGACGGTCGACACCACGGCGTCGGCCCCCGCCGCCGGCTCCGCCGATACCGCCACGGCGGAAGCCCCTTCGCTGATCGCCTCCGACTGGATCTCGGGAGACACCATAATCGGCCACTTCGCTCGCGGGGACTCCGCGACCGCGCCCGCCCCGACGGAGGCCGCGGACAGCGCGGTGGAGCTGCAGCGGATCGTCGCGCGCGGCACCGCGCTGGCGCTCTACCGCCTCGAGCGCGACAGCGCGAGAGCCGAGCCGGCCGGCAACGCCGCAGAGCAGCCCTCGGGCCGTCGCGCCGTGAACTTCGTATCCGCCGACGCGATCACGCTTACCTTCGCGGCGGGCGAGGTGGACGTGGCGGAGCTTCATGGGGTGCGGCGCGGGATCTACCTTGATCCGGCTCCACCAGCGGCCGCGCCGGAGAGTCCGACCGCCACGGACGCTGCGGCACCGATCGCTGGCGGGGGAGGGAGTACGCCATGACTGACGCCGACTCGCGTGCCAGTCCGGGGCTGGACCACTGCGATCTCTCCTCGCTGGTGGCACTGCGGGCATTGGCCATCCGCGGCGACCCGGCGGAGTGGGTGCCGGTGCCCAGGCTGGTCGAGCGAATGCACGATGCCTACGTCGCCCTGGGTCTCGACGCGGAAGTCGGCATGGGGCTCGTCCTGCCTCCCTGGGAGGTCACCGCGCACGCCACGCCGGAAGCGGAGGAGTACGTCCGCACTCACGTGCTGCCGCTGCTCGCCAGCCGTAGCCTCGTCGAGCTTCGAGAGGACTCCGTACGGCTCGCCTCCGCGCTGCTCTCCGCCATCCCGGAGCTCGGCCCCGAGCTCGAGGGTCGGATCCGTGAACGCGTGGTGCCGCCGCCTCCGGCCGCGAGTGCGGCCGGCACCGACGGCCCTCCGCCGCCGGAGGGCGAGACGCTGAGCGCCTCCAGCCTGGTGAAGGTCTATCGCAGGCGGCGGGTCGTGAACGACGTCGGCCTCCGCGTCTCCCAGGGCGAGATCGTAGGGTTGCTCGGCCCTAACGGCGCGGGGAAGACGACGACCTTCTACATGATGGTAGGCCTCATCGCCCCCGATTCGGGGCGCGTGGCCATCGGGGCGGAGGACGTCACCGAGGTGCCGATGTACCGGCGCGCGCGGAAGGGGATCGGGTACCTGGCGCAGGAGCCCTCCATCTTCCGCAAGCTGACCGTCGAGCAGAACGTCCTCGCTATTCTACAGATGCTCCGCTTCTCGAAAAAGGAGCAGTCCCGGCGCCTCGAAGAGCTACTCGACGAGCTCGGCATCAAGCATCTGCGTCACTCCAAGGCATACTCCCTCTCCGGCGGCGAGCGGCGACGGCTGGAGATCACGCGAGCGCTGGTGGGTCAGCCGAAGTTCATGCTCCTGGACGAGCCATTCGCCGGGGTCGACCC
>JAHWJV010000218.1 GCA_019348265.1 Gemmatimonadota bacterium | reverse complement strand
CCCGCGGGTACCCTGTCCACGTACGGAACCGCGTCCCCCGGCTCGTACTCCATCGCGATCCGTCCGCGCCCCCGCACCAGCGCGGCAACCTCCGCCTCCAGCTCGCGCCAGCTCAGGTACGGCCGGTTTTCTCCGATCCAGCCCCGCCAGGGCTGTTGCTCGATCCGGTGCGTCACCGCGATCGCCTGGCCTGCCCTCGGTACCAGCACGAAATACCGCCGGGTCATCGCCGGCAAGCCGAGGAGCCCGCCCGCCACCGGGTTCAACCCGCGAAAGTCGTACAGCAGCCACCCGTCCAGACCCAGCCTCTCCAGCTCCTCCTGGATACGGCCGACAGTTTCCTGGGCGAGTGACACTGTGACGTCGACGACTGCCATGGAGACACCAATGATGAATGATGAATGATAAATGAGGAGTCATCGCCGCCACTTCGATAATTCTTTCCCGCTACCGCATCGGCAACACAACGGGTGCTGTGAATTCGTCATTCATAATCCATCATTCATCATTTACGATCAGCTGCTCCACCTCGTCCCCCAGATCAACGAAAGCCCGAGCACCCGCTGCCGGGTGAGCAGCCGGTGGACCTCCTGTTCCCGGACGATCGCCCCGCGTACGCCGCGCCACCCCCAGCGCCGAAAGGCGCGGCGCAGGATGGCGAACTTCTCACGAACGGAGAACATCTGCGCGAAGTCATGGAAGGGGCCCACCGTGGTGGCGCGGGAGGGGGAGGCGTGGTCGGACCAGTCCTCGACGTGCAGGTCGACCACGCCAGCCTGGCGGAGGAGCTGTTTCCACTCGACGAGCAGCAGGGGACGCGCGCCGAGGTACTCCACCAGGATTTCCCGTCTCGCCTCGTCCACATCCCCCGTCCAGATGAGCTGCACGAGGACGACCCACCCCATCGGACGAGTCACGCGCGTCAGCTCACGGATGGCTTGTGCCGGGTGCACGGAGGACGCGAGCCCGACCTCACCGATCGCGAGGTCGAAGATGCCGTCCTGATATGGGAGGTTGTCGAGGTCTCCGTCCTGGAAGTGGAGCAGGTCCGCGTGCGCGGTGCCACGGGTGCGGCGTTCGGCTTCCTCGACCAGGGCGGGGTCAGGGTCGAAACCATGCGTCTCCACACCGTAGCTCGCCGCGAGGAACTCCGTGGAGAGCCCTCGACCGCAGGCGGCGTCGAGCACGACCTGATCACGAGAGAGCTCGGTCTGCAGCGCGATCTGGCGGTAGAGCGCCTCCCCGCCCGGAGGAAAGACCGGCTCCGTGCTGAGGCGAACCAGCTCCAGGACCGACGGGGTCGCCGAGCGGGCCGTGGTGCGGCGGGGAGGGGGTGGCCCAGGGGAGGACGCTTCCGGTTTTCGGGGTGCTGCCATGGACGGAAGCTAGCGGGAGGGTGCGAGCGAGCGAAAGTCCGCCACCGCCACTGCGCGATCCGCACCTACAGCTTCACCAGTGCGTGGAGGTGCTGCACCACCGCCGCGCCCATCGCATTCGCGTCGTATCCCTCCTCCAGCACCGAAACCAGTCGGCCCGCACACCAGCGGTCCGCCCGCTCCACGACGGCGGCGTTGATCGCGTGGTAGTCCCTCGGCACCAGCTAGAGGGTCACCATCGTCTCAGACCCTAGCGCGTCGCAACCCAGCGACATCAGGAGGAAGTCCGGAGGAAAGGATTCGAAAGCGTGGTCGAGCGCGGCGGTCAGTGCCGCGAGCATGGACTCGCCGCCACTGCCCGCCGGTACCGCGATGATTCGCTCGGAAGAGCCAGCGGCTTCTAGCGGTTCCCCGTCCGCGTGAACGCTTACGAACTCGATCCCCGGCACCGCATCTACGATCTCGTACGTGCCCAGACCCGGCCGCGCCCCGACCTCGACGATAAGCACCCGAGCGACGCCGTGGCGCCGGCGAAGCGCGAGCGCCGCGACCGCTACCGGGTTGAACAGAGCGTACGCCCGACTGCTGGACACGCCCGCTCCATGGCCGGGCGGCCGCACGGCGCAGAAGGCATTGCGCACCTGTCCGCCCAGAACCACCTGCGCCGCCGTCAGCGCGGCTCCGACCGCCGCGGTGGCCGCGGCCCACGACGCTCCCGAGATCCGCGTGCCGCCCTCGAATGGCAGAGCCTCACCCGCCGCCGCGGCCTCCGACGATCGCTCTCGAATCCGGTCGACGTACTCCCGCGAGTGCGCCAGCAGGAGGTCGCCGTCGCACGCCGGCACGGCCTCCACCTCCAGCAACGGCTCGAACAGCGTCAGCATGTCGCGGTAGACCGCACGCGCCACGGCCGGGAGCCGCCCCTGGTGCTCCGGGTGCGCCCATCCCGTGTCGTGGAGAGAGCAATCCGAGTGCGTGACGAAAGCGGTGGTTTTCAAAGGGCTATCGGCTATCGGCTACCGGCTATCAGTCTGGACGTATGTGCCTCGTGTACCGCGTAGCGGGGATGGAACGGCAACCCCCCTCGCCCGATGGGCGGGGGGGGAAAGCTCGTGCATTCGATACCGCAGCACTCCGGCGGACTGTGCTGCCTACGCTTTGGCGACCATCTCGGCGATCAGGCTCGGGCCCACTCGGTCCTGGACGCAGCGCACCTCACGAACGTGGCTCCGCAGTGCGAGAATGGCATCGGTGGCGGCGGAGGCGGCGGAGAGGGTCGTGATGTAGGGGATGCCGTACTGGATCGCCGCCCGCCGGGTGGCGTAGTCGTCGTACTGGCTCTGCTTGCCGAGCGGCGTGTTGATGAGCAGCGACACCTCGCCGGAGATCATCCGGTCGGCGCAGTTCGGGCGGCCCTCATTCACCTTGAAGATCCGCTCCACCGGGATGCCGCGGTCGGCCAGGTAGCGGGCCGTCCCACCAGTGGCGAGGATGCGGAAGCCCATCTCGTGCAGCCGCCTGGCGATCGGCGTGACCGTTGGCTTGTCGTGATCGTTCACCGTCACGATCACCGTCCCTTCCAGCGGGAGGTCCGTCCCGGCGGAGATCTCCGCCTTCGCGAACGCCATCCCGAACGAGTCGGCGATACCCATCGTCTCACCGGTGGAGCGCATCTCGGGGCCGAGCAGTGGATCGACCTCGGGTAGCTTGTTGAAGGGAAACACCGCCTCCTTCACCGCTACCCCATGCACCGGAATCGCTTCCGGCAGTCCGAATGAAGCGAGCGCCTCGCCTCCCATCAGGCGGGCGGCGATCCGCGCGAGGGGCACCCCGGTCGCCTTGGAGACGAACGGCACCGTCCGCGAGGCGCGCGGGTTCACCTCGATCACGTACACCTTACCCTGGTGCACCGCGTACTGCACGTTGATCAGCCCGACGACCCCGAGCTCGAGCGCGAAGCGCCGGGTGAACTCGCGCATCTCCTCCACCTGCGAATCGCCGAGCAGGTAGGGCGGCAGCACGCACGCCGAGTCGCCCGAGTGGATCCCGGCCTCTTCGATGTGCTGCATCACCCCGCCAATCACCACCGTGGTGCCGTCGGAGAGCGCGTCCACGTCCGCCTCGAACGCGTCCTCCAGGAACCGGTCGATGAGCACCGGTCGCTCTTCGGAGACGAGCACGGCGCTCTCGAAGTATTTCCGCAGCCCTTCCTCATCGTACACAATCACCATCCCGCGGCCGCCCAGCACGTAGCTCGGGCGGAGCAGGACCGGGTAGCCGATGCGGTCCGCGATCTCGGCGGCCGCGTCGGCTCCGGTGGCGACGCCATTGGGCGGCTGCTCCACGCCCAGCTCACGCGCCAGCACCTCGAAACGCTCGCGGTCCTCCGCCCGGTCGATGGACTCCACCGACGTCCCCAGGATCTTCACGCCGAGCTGGCTCAGCCGGTTCGCCAGCTTGAGCGGCGTCTGACCCCCGAGCTGCACTATCACCCCCTCGGGCTCCTCCAGCCGAACGATCTCCAGCACGTCCTCGAAGGTCAGCGGCTCGAAGTACAGCTTCCCCGACACGTCGAAGTCGGTGGACACCGTCTCCGGGTTCGAGTTGACCATGATCGTTTCCCACCCGGCCTCGCGCAGGGCGAGTGACGCCTGCACGCAGCAGTAGTCGAACTCCACGCCCTGCCCGATGCGGTTTGGACCGCTGCCCAGGATCACTACTCTGCGCCGGGCGGACCGCACCGACTCGTTCTCCTCGCCATACGTGGAGTAGAGATACGGAGTCTGGGCCGGGAACTCGCCCGCGCAGGTGTCCACCGTGTTGTAGACGGGGTGCAGGCCCATCGACCAGCGCCGCTCGCGCACGGCATCCTCGCTCTCCTTGCGAAGCCGGCCAAGCTGCACGTCGGAGAAGCCGAGCCGCTTCATCTTCAACAGCGTCGCCCGGTCGATCTCCGCGAGACCCGCGTACCACCTCTCCGCCTCGACCAGCTGCGCCAGCTGAGAGATGAACCAGATGTCGATTCCGGTGAGCTCGGAGACCTCCTCCAGGTCGAACCCGACCTGAAGGGCGCGCTTGATCTGGTACGCGCGGTCGGGAGTCGGGCGCCGCAGCCCGGCCCGCAGCGTGTCCGGCGCGTCGTCCTGGAGGCCGTCGGCCTCCAGGTTGCGCCCAACCTCCCACCCCGGACGCCCGATCTCCAGCGCCCGGATCGCCTTCTGCCACGCCTGCTTGAACGTGCGGCCGATCGCCATCGACTCCCCTACCGCCTTCATCTGCACGCCCAGCGTGTTGTCGGCGGTCGGGAACTTCTCGAAGGCGAAGCGCGGAAACTTCACCACCACGTAGTCCAGCACCGGCTCGAACGACGCGGGAGTGGTCTTGGTGATGGAGTTCGGAAGCTCGTCCAGCGTGTAGCCGACGGCGAGCTTCGCGCCGATCCGCGCGATCGGGTACCCGGTCGCCTTGGAAGCCAGCGCCGAGGAACGCGACACGCGCGGGTTCATCTCCACCACCAGCATGTCGCCATTCAGCGGGTTGATGGCGAACTGCACGTTGCAGCCGCCCGCCTCCACCCCGATCTCCCGAATGATTGCGATCGCCGCGTCCCGCATCTTCTGGTACTCTACGTCCGTGAGCGTCTGCGCCGGAGCCACGGTGATCGAGTCGCCGGTGTGCACACCCATCGGGTCGAAGTTCTCGATCGAGCAGATGATCACCACGTTGTCCGCCCCGTCGCGCATAACCTCCAGCTCGAACTCCTTCCAGCCTATGACCGACCGGTCGATCAACACCTCACTGACCGGAGAGAGGGCGATCCCGTTCCGGACCATCTCGTCGAACTCTTCCCGGTTGTACGCGATCCCGCCGCCGGTCCCACCCATGGTGAACGACGGCCGGATGATGGCCGGGTAGCCGGTGTCTTCGACGATCCGGTAGGCGTCTTCGATGGAGCGCGCGAACCCGCCGTGCGGCACCTCCAGCCCGATCCGCGCCATGGCCTTGGCAAATTCGCTGCGATCTTCGGCCATGCGGATGGCGCGCGCGTCCGCGCCGATCAGCTCCACGCCGTGTTTCTCGAGTATGCCTCGATCGTATAGTTCGAGAGCCACGTTCAGGGCGATCTGCCCGCCCATGGTGGGAAGGATCGCGTCCGGCTTTTCGAGCTCGATGACGCGCTCCACCCATTCCGGCGTGATCGGCTCGATGTAGGTCCGATCCGCCAGGTCGGGGTCCGTCATGATCGTGGCGGGATTGGAGTTCACGAGGATGACTTCGTATCCCTCCTCGCGGAGCGCACGCACGGCCTGGGTGCCGGAATAATCGAACTCGGCTGCCTGGCCGATGATGATCGGGCCGGCCCCGATGATGAGGATGGAGGAGATGTCGGTCCGCTTCGGCATGGTTGACCCGCGCGTGTCCAGCCGCGTGGCCGCCGGGGCGGCGCATCGGGACGGCTGGCGTTGTCCTGGAAAATGTCGTTGAGGGGGCCTCTTACACGGGCCGCGGGGCTATTGAAAGCCTTTCGGTTCCCTCGGGCGGGCGGTCCGCGGCCGGGAGCGGCCGCACCTGCACCGTGAGGCTGTCCGCGCGCGCGGTGCGCCGCTCCTCGCGGGCGAAGAAGCTGTTGCTGAGCGGCAGCGCGTAGGCCAGGCGCGCGGGCGGCACCATCGCGGGGCCCGGGGAGATGGGGAAGAGCGCCCGCTGGAAGACGTGCACTTCGTAGCGCCGCCCGTTCGCCGTGCGCACGGCGGTGGGCCCCGGGGGCGACGGCAGGTCGTAGGCGAGCATCGCCCGCGGCTCGGGCGGCGTGAACTCGGGGTTCCGCCGCAGCCGGTGCCGCGTGTCGTCGTCGAGGAAGACGCCCACCTGGTAGGTGACCTGCTCGCCCACGTACACCGAGTCGCGGTTCACCGCGGCGCGGAAGTTCACCCCCTGCGACGCG
>JAHWJV010000217.1 GCA_019348265.1 Gemmatimonadota bacterium | reverse complement strand
TGCGAGCCCACACCCCTCCAACTGCCGGATCCAGCGGCCAGAGCCAAGGCCCCCGGCGATACGCCCTCGGCCGGCGATGAGCCAGGGCCCCGGAGACCACACTCTTGAGAGAGCTGCTCGCCCTTTTGGTGGTGCTGTACGTCGGGTTCGCCGCGACGGCTTACTTTTTAGCGGACCGGCTGATCTTCCTGCCTCCCCCCAGCTCCTACGCCGCCGGAGACCTGCCGATCCGGATGGTACCGGGAGAGAACGGCGCTTCGATTGCCACTCTCCATCTGCCCGATCCGGCCGCAGACTTCACGATCCTCTACAGCCACGGCAACGCTGAAGATCTCGGGCACCTGTACGGTCTGCTGCAGGAGGTTCAGCGAGCGGGGTTCGCCGTGCTGGCGTACGACTATCGAGGCTACGGGCTCAGCTCTGGAGGGCCGGCGACCGCGGAGGGAGCGTACCGCGACCTTCACGCGGTGTATCGCCATGCCGTCGAGGATCTCCGCATCACGCCGGGTCGGCTGATCCTGCTCGGCCGCTCCGTGGGCTCCGGTCCGGCCACGGAGCTTGCCGCGCGCGAGGCGGTCGGCGGACTGATCCTCGAGAGCGCCTTCACGAGCGCGTTCCGCGTCGTGACGCGCGTTCAGCTCCTCCCCTTCGACCGGTTCCCCAACCTGCGCCACATCCGGAACGTGACCTCTCCCGTGCTGGTGATCCACGGGAAGCGAGATGAAGTGATCGCTGCCTGGCATGGCCAGCGGCTGTTCGATGCGGCTCGGGAACCGAAGCGGCTAGTCTGGATCGAGCGGGCGGGCCACAACGACCTGCTGATCGTCGCCGGAGCCTCGTACTGGAGCTCGCTGCGCGCCTTCGCCGACCTGGTCCAGCAGCATCAGGCGAGCCGGCCCAGGTAACGTTTACCCCCCGTGCCGTCGCGTCACGGCGGCGTCAACGTCGCGAATCCGATCCCAGGCGAACGGCCACGTTCCTGTTTGCAGCAACGATGGACTCGGGCTACGTTCAGCTCCGCTTCAGCTATGGCGTGCCCGTCGCCATAGCGACGGATTCGCCGCCGCACCTTCCGCTGACACGCCTATGTCCCGATACCGGGTCGGCTTCCTGGCGAGCCTCTTCGTCTGCGCTACCACTGAGGTCGTGGCGCAAACGCGGGACACCGCATGCACGTACCGCAGCTGCGCGCTCCGGGTCGAGCCGCGCGGCTTCGGTGCCTCGGTCGTGCGTGGAGCGGAAGGCGGATCGGTTGCGCGTGTTGGGCTGTGGGGGACCCGGCCGGGTCTTACGAGGCTGGTCGGCCGCTCGGACTCGGCGGTGGCATACGCCCGGCAGTACCAGCGCCTCGCGCGGCCGGCGGCGGCGTTCACGCTGGCGGGCCCGCTGCTTCTCGCAATCCCCGCGGTCAAGTGGGACCTGGGGGAGGCGGCGAGAATCGGGGTCGCGGTCGGCGGAACCGCCGCGAGTCTGTACGGGTCGACGCTCGTCGTACGGGCGCACCGTGCGCTTTCCCGCAGCATCTGGTGGCACAACGAGGCGCTGGCGCGCTAGCATCCACCCGGCGCCGCGTTCTGGCACCAACCGAACGGCTCATGAGCGAAGATTTCTACTGCGAGGAAGTGCTGAGCGGTCGCACCAGCGTGCAGCGTGTCCTCGAGACCGGGAACGTGCTCGCCTACCACCACACCCGGCCGTACTGGCCGGTGCACATCGTGGTGATCCCGAAGCGCCACATCGCTTCCCTGATCGCGTTGGAAGACGCGGACGACTCACTGCTGCTCGAGCTCATGGGCGTGGTGCGGCGCGTCGCCTCGGACGTCGTCGCCGAGCACGGGGCATGTCGCGTCGTCACCAACCTTGGTGAATACCAGGACTCCAAGCACCTGCACTGGCACGTCGGGTCGGGCAAGCCGCTGCGCTGATCCGCAGCGCCGCAGCCACCACGCCTTCACCCGGCTCCCGCGAGCACGGCGGCTCTCCGATCGGCGGACGGAGCTCGCCTGCCCACCTACGATGCCCGCGGCTGCCGGAGCACGTCCGCGCAGCCGAGCGCGCGGAGGTCGGCTCGCAGCTTCCGCAGCGCGAGATCCTTGGCTTTCGCCTCCAGCATCACGTCGAAGCGGAGGTCTCGCAGCGTACCGAGGAAGTCGGCGAAGGTCCAGGGGTCGATGTAATCGGCGTGCTGGCGCAACAGCGGCACCTCGAGCCGCACCTCCTTGCCACGCCGGATCTCCCGGCCGTCAAGACGCGGGGAGGAGTAGTGCACCTTCGGGGTCACCGCCGGCGGCCAGGTGGCCAGAGCGGCGCGCGCAGCTTCCGCGGCCGACATCGGCCCGGGGTTCAGGCGGTGGTGCTGGTGATCGAACACGACTGGCACGCCGATCCGCGCGTTCACCCAGAGGCAGTCCTCGAGGCTGTACGTGAACTCGTCGTTCTCAATGACCAGCCGCCGCTGCGCCGCTTCCGAGAGACGAGCGTAGTGGCGGACGAAGCGGTCCCGTGCCGCCGCCTTGTCGCCGTAGGCTCCTCCGACGTGCAGCACCACCACCGCTTCCGGACCCTGCTGCATCGCATCCAGGAGCTCGGCCTGGGAGTCCAGATCGTTGATCGACTTCTGCACGATGGAGTCGTCGTGCGCGTTGAGCACGATGTACTGCGACGGGTGGAGCGAGAGGCGAACGTCCCGTCGTCGCGCGTGCTCCCCCACCGCTGCCAGCGCGTCGGCATGCTCCGCGATCTGTCGATGAAACTGCGGCATGTCGGGATGGGTGACGTACGGGACGAAGTCCGACGACATGCGGTACATCCGGATCTTTTCCTCCCCGACGTAGTCGAGGATCCGGTGCAGCGCCGCTATGGAAACGCCGACGTTCGGCCCGGATCGCCACCGTCGTGGGTCGTGGCTGGGGAAGCCCGCCCGACCGATCACCTTCACCGCGAAGCCCAACCGGCGCTCCTGCACCTCCTCGTCCATCATCTGCTCGCTTCCTGAGGACGGCTCTGTTTCCGCTCGGCCGGTCGTCGCACGTCGCGTTCCGGCCGCGAGACTTCGAGCCTGCCGCACGGCTGTCGACGCCCGGCGTTTTCCGCGACGAACGCCCGCCGTTGCGTTCCCTTCAGCACCTCTTAGCTTTCAGGGTCCCGCCACGCTCAGCACCCCATCCTGGAGGCGTCGTGAAGAGGCAACTCCTGCTGCTCGGTTTTCTGCTCTGCTGGCCATACCCCGCCCCTCGGAAGCTCAGTCTGAACCCGTTCGCCACGTCGTCGTCTTGAAGTACCGGGCGGGCACCACCCCGGCGAGATCAAGGAGGTGACGGACGCCTTCCGCGCGCTCAAGGACCGGATCCCCAACATCCTCTCCTTCGAGCAGGGCGTGAACGACAGCCCCGAGGGAAGGAACCTGGGATTCACCCACGTCTATCTGCTGACCTTCACCGACGCGGCCTCCCGGGACCGGTACCTGCCCCCCGGAGCACCAGAAGTTCGTCGAGCTACTCGGCCGGCTGGGGGTGCTCGAGGACGCGTTCGTAGTGGACTACGTGCCCAGGCCCTGAGGCATCGCACGCGGCGTCCTATCAGATGACGGCGAACCTGCTCCAGGCGCTGTACCTCGCCAGCTTCGTCAGCGGGGCGGTAAGCACCCTCCACTGGATACGGGGCCGCTCCGCCGAGGGCGACGATGCTCGGTCGCACCGACAGCGGTTCCGAGGCTGGCTCATCGCGACGATGACGTTCAGCGGCCTCGCCGCGGCGCTGTACTTCGTCGTTACGCGTGCTTAGTGTGCCGGGGCTGACGCACGACGTCCTCGCTCATCGAGCCTGGCTTCTCTCCCTCATCGACGTTCCCGCGGCAGGGACCCTTCTGGACCTCGGCTGCGGACGCGGTGAGGACCTGCTGGGCTCGCCGAGAGTGCCGCCACGTCGCCACTTCGCTTCATCGGCCTGGATGCGTCCGAGGGCAGTCTGACGACGGCGAGAACCCGCGCCGCGGCCGACCTCGCGCCGCTGCGCTCGCCGCTGGAACCTGGACGCGTGACGGCGCCGATCTGATCGCCTGCTTCGATCTCCCGCGGGGCGTATCCGTCCTGGAGAGCTGACCCGACTTCAGTCGCCGGGGCCGGAAACCGGCTTCCCCGCCTCCAGGAGCTTCGGCTCACAGCCGGGCGAGTAAACTCGCGGCAACCACGAACTGGAAGTCGGCCTTCGCCGACTGAACGCCGGGTCGTCTGCTGGACCTCGGCCGCGGAGCAGCCCGCGAAGGCGGGCTTCAGATCCGTGTTGCCGCGACTTCAGTCGCCGGGCTCCCACCCGTCACCGGGAGCCCCCGAAGAGGGTATGGGACGCCCGGCGTCGTTCATCGGCGGTTGAGACGCGGTTGATGCGGCGGCTTTAGCTTCTCCATCCAGCCGTATTTACCCCCGATTCGCTGGAGAACCATGACGTTCCGAACCACGCTCTTTGTCCTGGCGGTGCTGTGCCTGTCCTCGCCCGCCACGCCTGCCTGCGCGCAGTGGCGAGATCCACGTATCCGTTTCGCGGTCGACCGCGGCTATCCCGCGGCAGGCTCGACCGGCGAACTGTCGTTTCGTCTCCGGTCGCTTCAGGCTGGCTCGATCGACGGATCGACCGCCCAGCGTGGCCGATCGGCGCTGCTCGGCGCCGGAATCGGAGCCGGGGTCGGTGGTGCCGCATTCGTGATCGGCTCGGGCGGGTGCTGGCGGAAGCCGGAATCGATGTGCGAGCTGGCGATCCCGCTCTATGTGGGAGCCGGCGCGCTTTCCGGTGGGCTGCTCGGATTCCTGCTGGCCGCGAAGCGGGTAGGGGGAGTGGAGCGGTAGGTGCGAGCGGTGCGGAGGCGCGAATTCCAGACGGCGGCGCACCGGCATATGGCGCGAAGATGGGCGTTCCGCCTGCTCCTGCTGTGCGCCGCCCTGGTCCCGCTCATCGACCTGCGCGGGCAAAGTCCCGCCGGGTCGAGCTCGCCCGCCATCGCGCCTGCTCCGGACACGGCGCCACTGGTGGTCCTGGTCCACGGGATGGGAAGGACATCGCTCTCCATGCTCCCACTCCAGCTGGCGCTCCAGCGCTCCGGATACCGGGTGCTAAACTTCCATTACAGCAGCTATGGGCCTAGCGTCCCGCGCATCGCCGCCGCTCTCGCGCGGAGCATCGATGCGGAGCTGAACGCGCGACCGGCATCGCGCGTCCACTTCGTAGGGCACAGCCTTGGCAACATCGTCGTGCGCTGGCTGCTCGTCCACGACCCGCCGAACCGCGAGATCGGCCGATTCGTGATGCTGGCCCCTCCGAACCGCGGGTCCACCGTGGCGGATCGGCTCTCCCCGTATATAGGGTGGTTGCTGGCGCCGATCTCGGAGCTGCGGACCGATTCGGGCACGGCGGTCGAGCTGCCCCCCCCGTGGGGGATCGAGTTCGCCATCATCGCCGGGGGCAAGGACCGGAAGGTCCGAATCGCGGAGACCTGCCTGACCGGGGCTACCGCCTTCGCCGTCGTGCCCTCCGGCCACACCTTCATCCCGATGCGGCCCGACGTCATCGCTATGACTCGGCGGTTCCTCGCCGATGGAGTGCTGCCCGGTCATCGACCCGGGCCTCGAAGCAGCGGCGGGATCGAGAGAAGTGCCCAGGTACCCTCCAGCACGATGAAGCCCCAGCGCTGATCGATCACGGCGACGACCGTTAGAAGCGCCGCGCCGGCGAAGTTCATCGCGTTGTAGCCGCGATCCTGGGGTACGAGCCAACCGCGCTGGAGCGCGAAGAAGGCGCCCAGCAGCAGGCCGGCGCCAAGAAGCGAGATCACCTGTGCAAACATCGTCCTGTTCGTGGGATTGTTGCTCGGCCACATTCCGTACGGCCCGGTTGCAGCTACCGACCGCGTGATGGCGGACCCCTGAGGGACCGCCGGTCGAGGCTCCGTTCGATCCGCCCGCTCTACCGCGGCGAGTCCGTTGCGGCGGACGGGAGGGCTGGCGTTCCGGCAGGCGTGGTGTCCATCGGCTCGGCCGGCGTGCTGGTCAGCGGGGTCGTCTCCGCTGCTGTCCCGGTGGCCCCCGCCGCGGGCGCCGCCTGCTCGACCGGCTGCGTCGATTCCGTTTCCGCTTCGTCGCCGCCACACGCGGCGAGCGCCGTCAGCAGGAGGGTCGCCGGAACGATCGACCGCGCGCGCGACCGGCGCTTCGCCGCTGGACTGTCCGAATCGTACATGATCTCAACTCATCGTGTTGAAGGTGCCTGGCATTGCCCGGCCGCGGTCGAGAATGCATCCTCTCCTCGGCGCCGGCCATCGGCGTCGTTCTGCAGAGCGCGGGCCGGGACCACTTTGCGTGGCGCATG
>JAHWJV010000216.1 GCA_019348265.1 Gemmatimonadota bacterium | reverse complement strand
GTCGACTCCAGCGTAGAAGCGATGCGGGCGGGGGCGTACGAGTACATCCCGAAGCCGTTCACCGCAACCCAGCTACGGATCGTTGTCGGGCGGGCGGCGAAGGACGTCCGTACGGCGCGTGAGCAGCGGGCGCTGGGTGTGGGATCCGCGAGCATCATCGGGCACAGCGAAGCGCTGCGGAAGGTCATCTCCAAGGTGGCGCGGGTGGCTCCGACGGAAGCGAGCGTGGTCGTCTCGGGGCCATCGGGGACGGGCAAGGAGCTCGTGGCGCGCGCGCTGCACGCGGCGAGTCGTCGCGCGAAGCGGCCGTTCATCGCCATCAACTGCGCGGCGGTACCGGAGCATCTCCTCGAGTCGGAGCTGTTCGGGCACGAGAAGGGATCTTTCACGGGGGCGGACTCTCAGCGCCGGGGGCTGCTGGAGGCCGCGAATGGCGGGACCTTCTTCCTGGACGAGATCTCCGAGATGAACCTGGATCTGCAGGCGAAGCTGCTGCGGGTGATTCAGGAGCGGAAGATCAGGCGAGTGGGTGGCGAGCAGGAGATCCCGATCGACGTGCGGTGGGTTTCGGCGACGAACCGCGATCCGGATGAGGCAGTACGAGCCGGCGCTCTTCGAGCCGATCTATTTTTCCGTCTGAACGTCGTCCCGATACGTGTGCCTTTGCTGCGGGAGCGCCGGGAGGACATCCCGCTGCTCGTGCAGCACTTCCTGCGGCGGTACGGCGATCAGTACGGCCGCCCCAACGTGCGGCTCCCCGAGCAGGTGCTTCAGGTGCTGCTCGACTATGACTGGCCGGGGAACGTGCGCGAGCTTCAGAACGTAGTCGAGCGGATCGTGTCGCTCAGCTCGGACGGCGAGGTGCTGATGGAAGAGTTCCGCGAACAGCTTCAGCCGAGCCGCGCCTACGCCAGTTTGCCGGCCGGCATCCCGGTTCTCGCGGACCGCCCATTCCACCAGGCGAAGGCCGAGGCGATCTCCCAGTTCGAGCGCGCGTACCTGCGAAGCCTGCTCGGACAGCACCACGGCAACATCTCGCAGGCGGCCCGGGAGGCGGGCATCGACCGCAAGACCATTCACCGCATGTTGATCAAGTACGAGCTGGGATCGCCCGGCTAGATCGCCCCCACCCGCCCCTTCCGTACTTCCGCCAGCAACGCTCGCGCTGCTTCTTCGGGATCGTCGGCCTGCATGATGGCGCGGATCACCGCGACTCCGGCAGCTCCGGCAGCCGCGGCGTCACCCGCGTTGGTGTGGTCTACTCCGCCGATCGCGACCACCGGCAGCGCCGTCACGGCCGCGATCGCCCGAATGCCGGGGAGCCCGATCGCGGGCGCCGCGTCTAGCTTGCTCGGCGTAGCGCGCAGCGGGCCCGCGCCCAGGTAGTCCGCTCCCTGCTTTTCCGCGACCCGCGCTTCGTCAGCCGTGTCGACAGAGCGCCCCAGGAGAAAACCGGGCGGGACGATCGCGCGGGCGGCCTCCAGCGGGAGGTCGTCATCGCCGAGATGCGCGCCGTCCGCACCGATCACCAGCGCCACGTCCACGCGGTCGTTGACGAACAGCAGCGCCCCCGCGCTCACCGTCTCCACCTTGAGCGCGGTGCCGAGCTCCACCATGTCGCGCGTCGCCTGATCCTTGGAGCGAAGCTGCACCGCTCCCGCGCCACCGCGCAGCGCCGAGCGAACCACTTCTA
The DNA here is from genome assembly GCA_019348265.1 of Gemmatimonadota bacterium. Taxonomy (GTDB): domain Bacteria; phylum Gemmatimonadota; class Gemmatimonadetes; order Longimicrobiales; family Longimicrobiaceae; genus JAHWJV01. The sequence goes on along the minus strand of JAHWJV010000216.1, from coordinate 4,714 downwards.
CCACGCTCCGCCCGGCGCAGTCCGGATCGGTGATGGCGATCAGACCGATGCGTCCCGCGAACCGATCACCAGCCATCACTCGCCACGCCCCCCCGTGGCTGCCTGCATGCGCTGGATCCGGCGCTTCGCCGCGTTGTGCTCGGCGAGGGTGCGCGTGAAGACGTGGCTCCCGTTCGGCTCCGCGACGAAGTAGAGGAAGGGGACGTTGGCGGGAGCGAGCACGGCTTTGATGGTCCCCTCGCTCGGCGACGCGATCGGGCCCGGTGGGAGGCCGCGCTGCGTGTAAGTGTTGTAGGGGTGGTCCCGGACGTCGCGGATGTGGGAGTAGAGCAGCCGGGTCTGGTGCGCGCCGAGCGCGTACTGCACCGTCGGGTCGGCCTGCAGCGGCATGCCGATCCGGAGCCGGTTGTGGTACACGGCCGCGATGGTGTCCCGCTCGCCCCACTGCTTCGCTTCCTTCTCGACGATCGATGCGAGCGTGACCACCTCGCGCTCGCTGAGGCCAAGCGAGTCTGCGCGGGCGCGCAGCTGCGGCGTCCAGACCTGCTTGTAGCGGCGCACCAGGGCGCCCGCCACGGCGCGAGGGCGGGTCGTGATCGGGAAGCTATAGGTGGCAGGGTACAGATACCCCTCCAGCGTCGGCCCCGGCACGTCGAGCCGCCGAGCGAAGGTCGTGTCGAGGAGCATCTTCTCGACCGTGTCGGCGGGGACGTTGAAGGTCTTCGCGATGCGCTGTGCAATCTGAACGGAGCTCCACCCCTCCGGCACCACCAGCGCCACCTCGATCACGTCGCCGGCCACGAGCTTATCGAGGATGTCCCCCCACTCGGTGCCGCGCTGGATCTCGTAGATGCCCGGCTTGATCGCGCGCGAGGTCCCGCGGACCCGCGCGTACGCCTTGAAGCCCGCCGCCCACCCGACGATCTCCCGCGCGGCGAGCGTATCCGTCACCGTGGAAAGGCCGCTCCCGGGCGGCACGCTGAACCGGACCGGGTCACCGGACGGGGAGCCCCCACACGCCGCAAGCCCGGCGAGCAGCGCGAAAGTGCGAGAGTGCGAAACTACCCGTTCGAGCCAAGTTCGTACTTTCGCACTCTCGCACTTACACACTCTCTCATGCATGACTGCTCCGGGTCCGATCGAGGTGCGCCTGCAGGATCAGGGCGGCCGCCGCGGCGTCGACGCGGCCTTTCTGCTCTCGCGCCGAGCGCTTCAGGCCTACGGACCGTACCGCTCGTTCGGCGAGCACCGATGTCATGCGCTCGTCCACCCAGTCGACCGGAAGCCCGAAACGGCGCGTCAGCTCCGCGCCGAACCCGCGCACCTCGCTGGCCCACTCGCCTTCCTCACCGGAGAGGTCGAGCGGGAGCCCGACCACGAACCCGGTCACCTCGTTCTCCTCGACGAGCCGGCGGATCTCCGGCCACGGCGGCCGCTTTCCCTCGCGCCGCGTGAGCGTGTCGAGCGGCGACGCGATGGTGCCGGTCGGGTCCGATAGCGCGACGCCGATGCGCTTGGCGCCGTAGTCGAGCGAGAGGAGTCTACCCACGCTAGCGTGCTACGCGAGCCGCTGGATGGACTCGGCGTACGGTGCGCCCTCGCTCAGGTCGCCGTACACCCGTTCGAGGGCGTCCCAGCCGCCCAGGAGGAAGCGGCACTGAGCGTCGCCCCGGGAGCGGCACTCCACCTCCAGCACAGCCAGGTCGGCGCCGCTCGCCCGGCCGAGCAGATCCGCCAGCAGGCCAGTGGTGAAGTGGCAGGAGGGGTAGCTCGCCGATCCCGCGGGATCCGCTTCCGCCCATTCGTCGCTGGATAGCGAAGCGATGCCAGGGTGTAGCCGCTCGAAGCTCAGCCGGCCCCAGCCTCGACTGGCGAAGAAGTCCGAGAGTCGCTCCCAGAACGAGTCCGGGTCCAGCGAGCGCGGATCGCCCACTCCCGAAATAGAGAGCGACTGCTCGAGCGCGCGGTGGAACCCGGCGCCGGTCTCGAAGCCGAGGCGACGCGCGGCCTCGGCGGCCTCCGCTGGGGAGCGTCCCTCGGAAAGCGCGCGGTGCATCGCGCTCAGGGCGTCGACGGGGAGGCTCAGCATCGTGTCTCGCACGGTGGTCTCGCTCATGGCGGGGGTTGAATGGGATCCGTCTCGGGAGCGGCGGTCGGATCCAGGCGCGCGAGCAGGTCGGCTTCGGTCAGCTCCGCGACCCCGAGCTCGCGTGCCTTGGTGAGCTTCGACCCGGCGTCCTCGCCGACGACGAGGAAGCTGGTGGTCTTCGTCACGCCGCCCGTAACGCGGCCGCCGGCCGCCTCGACGAGATCCGTCGCCTGCTTCCGCGACAGCGTGGGCAGCGTCCCGGTGATCACGAGCGTCTGGCCGGAGAACACCCCTTCCGCGGACCGGGCCTCCGGCTCGGTGAGGTCCACTCCGGCATCGGCGAGCTTCCTCAGGACGTCGCGGTTCCGCGGCTCCGACAGGTACGTGGTGAGCGCCTGCGCAGTCGTCCGGCCGATCCCGTGAACGGCGGCGAGATCGTCCTCCGACGCCTGCAGCAGGCGCTCGGCGGACCCGAAGGCGCGGGCGATCAGCTGCGCCGCCGTCTCACCGACGTGGCGAACGCCGAGCGCGAACAGCACCCGCGCGAGCCCCCGCCCGCGAGAGTCGTGGATCCCATCGATCAGCTTCTCCGCCGAACGCTGCTGGAAGCCGCCCAGGCCGATGAGATCTCGAGGCGTTAGCGAGTAGATGTCGCCGACGTCCTTGACCAGCCCCGCGTCCAGGAGCAGCTGACAGGTGCGCTCGCCGAGCCCACGGATGTCCATCGCGCCCCGGCTCGCGAAATGGACCAGCCCCCAGAAGATGCGCGCCGGGCAGGCGCCGTTGGGGCAGTAGGTCATCACCTCGTCCTCGGGGCGCTCGACCTGCGTACCGCACGCAGGGCAGCGGTCCGGCATCGCGAACGGAGCTCCGCGCTCCGCCCCCTCTTCCAGGACGGGACCGACCACCTGGGGGATTACGTCGCCCGCTCGCTTCACGACCACCACGTCGCCGGGCCGAATGTCCTTACGCCGGACGTCCTCCTCGTTATGGAGCGTCGCCAGCCGCACGGTCGTCCCGCCGATTTCAACCGGTTCCAGCACCGCGTACGGGTTCAGGCTTCCCGTCCGACCGACGTTGATCTCGATCGATTGCAGCCGGGTCGTCGCCAGGGTCGGGGCGAACTTGTAGGCGATCGCCCAGCGCGGGTCGCGGCCGCCGACGATGCCTAGCTCCTCGTGCAGTGCGAGCGGATCGACCTTGATGACCGCGCCGTCGATCTCGTAGTCGAGCTCAGGACGGCGCCGATCGAGCTCCCTCACGTAGCTCTCCACCTCCGCGAGGTCGGCACAACGCGCGTGCAGCTTGTTGACCGGCAGCCCCCACCCCGACAGTAGCGCGAGCAGCTCGGACTGGCTGCGGACCTGGAGCGTCGCTCCGTCCGCCGGGTCCAGCTGGACGGCGAAGGCGAAGAAGCGCAGCGGGCGCGACGCGGTGATGGAGGGGTCGAGCTGGCGCAGGCTCCCGGCCGCCGAGTTGCGCGGGTTGGCGAACGTCGACTCCCCGGCCGCGGCCCGGCGCTCGTTCAGCGCGATGAAGCCGGACAGCGTCAGGTACACCTCGCCGCGAATCTCCATCAGCGGCGGTACGGGTACGCCGGCGTCGTGGAGGCGGAGAGGGATCTCACGAATCGTGCGCAGGTTCTGCGTGACGTCTTCGCCGATCGTGCCGTTGCCGCGGGTGGCGCCTTTGACGAGCACGCCGTGTTCGTACGTCAACGCGATCGCCAGCCCGTCCATCTTCGGCTCGGCCACGTATCCAGCCTGGCGCACTTCCTCGGCGATCCGCGCGTTGCGCGTCTCCCAGGCTTCCAGCTCCTCGAAGCTGAAGGCGTTGTCCAGCGAGAGCATCGGCTCGAGGTGGACGGTCTTCGCGAGCTTGCTCGCCGGCTCGGCGCCGACGCGGAGGACGACGTCGCGCTGCTGGCGGTGCGCTGCCACGACGAGTCCCTGCCGCGGCCGGTCGAGGCGGGGCCGCGGCGGGTGCCGGACCCGCGCCCGCTGGTCGGGGTCGACCAGCGGGCCCCCTCCCGGCACCGCGACGTAGAAGGCGTCGACGACGTCCGCACCCAGCGTCGAGACGTGGGCGGTGCGGATGTCGAGGCCGCAGGCGTCCAGGGCGCCGGTGATGCGGTGCAGGATGCCGAGCGCGTCGGGTGCGCGCACCTCCATCACCGTCGCGCTGTCCGACACGTCGTCGAGGACGCGCACGGACGGTGGCGCCGCAGTGCCGCGGGAGTACGCCGCCTCGCGGGAGGCCAGCACGCGCGGCAGGTCGAGGGCGCCGGCCACCGCGCGCCGCAGGTCGCCCTGCACCATCGACCAGTCCGGCAGCGACCCGAAGCGGGGCTCGACCCGGAACACCGTCACTGCCGTCGCGCCGCGCGAGAAGACCGACGCGGAGCGGACGTCGAGCCGGTGCAGGGCGAGCACGCCGGCGGCGAGCGACAGCAGCCCCCGGACGTCGGGGGCGACGACGGTCACCTCGTCGTCCCGGGCGGCGAGGGCCGGGCGACCGGCCCGCACCAGCTCGTCCTGCCACGGGGCCAGGGGCGCGGGTGGCTGCGGCGGTGCGCCCCGAAGCAGCGCCCGCGCGCGCGCGACCAGCTCGGCGATCAGCTGCGCC
>JAHWJV010000215.1 GCA_019348265.1 Gemmatimonadota bacterium | reverse complement strand
CGAAGTTGCCGCGCAGACCTTCCTCGTAGTAGAAGTCGACGTGCACCACGGCGTCGGCAACCTGGCCGACCGTCACGTCGCGCATGTAGATGTGCTCCACCACGCCTCCACGCATCGCGTTGGTCTTGATGCGCAGCGCGCGGTCCAGGTTGGGGCTGCTCATCCGGCAGTTCTCGGTGAACACGTAACGCGCGCCGCCCGAGATCTCGCTCCCGATCGTCACGCCCCCGTGCCCGTCCTTCATGTCGCAATTGCGGACGATCACGTTCTCGATGGGGACGTTGATCCGCCGGCCGTCGGCGTTGCGCCCCGACTTCAGCGCGATGCAGTCGTCGCCCGTGTCGAAGAGGCACCCCTCGATCAGCACGTCGCGGCAGGACTCCGGGTCGCAGCCGTCGTTGTTCGGCCCGTGGCTGACGATCTTCACGTCGCGCACGATCACGTTCTGGCAGAGCACGGGATTGATCTCCCACATCGGCGAGTTGAGGATCGTCACGCCCTCGATCAGCACGTTACGGCACCGGTAAGGCTGTATGAACTGCGGGCGCAGATAGCTCCCCTCGCCGAACTGGCGCCGCTCGACCGGCGCGTTCTCCTCCGCCATCCGGAAGAGCTGCGCGCGCGCCTCGGCCTGGTGCGGTATACCCTGTCGTCCCCACTCCCGCCCTCCCTTCCAGGGCCACCAGTTCTCCGTGGTCGCCTGCCCATCGAGCGTCCCGTCCCCGGTGATCGCCACGTTCTGCTGCTCGAAGGCATAGATGAAGGGCGAATACCCGAACAGCTCGACTCCCTCCCAGCGCGTAAAGACCGGCGGCAGGTACCTCCGCGGGTCCGTGTGTAAGGCGATGGTCGCGCCGCGCTCGACGTGCAGGTTGACGCCGCTGCGCAGGTGGATGGGACCGGTGAGGAATCGTCCTGCGGGTACCACCACGCGCCCTCCACCCGCGGCGGCGCAGGCCGCGACCGCCTGTCGGAAGGCCGCCGTCCCGTCGGTCGTGCCGTCCCCGACCGCGCCGTAGCTGGTCACGGCAAACGCGCGGGCAGGAAAGACCGGGGCCCGGAGGCGCGCCAGGATCTCTGGCACCCGCGCCCAGGCGGCGCTGGTCGGCGCGAGAGCCGAGCCGCCGGCGGGAGCGCATCCGCCGAGCAGCCCGGGCGCGATGATCGCCCCCGCCGCGCCGAGCGACGCCTCGCGCAGGAAGTCGCGGCGAGGGATGGGTCGTTGGAACATGGTGGTCGGCTCCGGACGGCTCCTGGTGAAGGCGCGAACAGGCACGGAACTCAGCCTCGAAAGGAGGGTTACCGCACTTGCCCTTTGTTATGACTGCTAACAAATTGGCCAGGTGCCGATGGGAAAGGCAAGGACTATTCTCACCCCCGTCTACGATCCAATCATGAGCTCGTCGACTGCGTCGGCGCCGGCAGCGGGAACGGCCGGCGCGCTGGTCCTGTCGGAAGACCGCTTCTTCGACGCGGATCCCGGGATACGCGGCGTCGCGCGCACGCTCTACGAGGAGACGCGGCAGCTGCCGCTGGTCTGCCCGCACGGGCACGTCGATCCTCGCATCCTGGCGGAGGACAGCCCCTTCCCGGAGCCGACGGCGCTGATCATCATCCCGGACCACTACATCTTCCGGATGCTGTACTCGCGCGGCATCCCGATGGAGGCGCTCGGGGTACCGCCGCGGGAGGGGAAGCCGCAGGAGACCGACCCGCGCAAGATCTGGCAGATCTTCGGCGATCACTACTACCTCTTCCGCGGCACGCCCACCGGCGTCTGGCTCGACTACGAGCTGTATCACCTGTTCGGCGTGCGAAAGAAGCTCACGGGTGAGACGGCGCAACGAATCTACGACGAGATCGCCGAGAAGCTGACCTCCCCGGAGTTCAGGCCGCGGGCGCTGTTCGAGCGATTCAACATCGAAGTGCTGACCACCACGGACGCGGCGACGGACACGCTGGAGCACCACCGGACGATTCGCGACTCTGGCTGGAGCGGCCGGGTGATCCCGGCGTTCCGTCCGGATGCCCTGTTCCGCGTATCCCTTCCCGGCTGGCGCGGCGAGATCGAGAAGCTGGCCGCGGTGTCGGGCGTGCCCATCAACCATTACGAGGGGTTCATCGACGCGGTCGAGAACCGGCGCGCCTACTTCCGGAAAATGGGCGCGACGTCGACCGACCACGCGGTAGTGGAGCCGTACACGGAGCGGCTGCCGGAGCCGGAGGCGGAGCGTCTCTTCCACCGGGCGATCGACGGCGAGGCCAGCGCGGTGGACCAGCGCCGCTTCGAGGCGCACATGCTCATGGAAATGGCGCGGATGTCGATCGAGGACGGGATGGTGATGCAGATCCACCCCGGCTCACTCCGCGATCACAACACGCGACTGTTCCAGAAGTACGGTCAGGACAAGGGGGCGGACATCCCGGTGTCGACCGAGTACACGCGGAACCTGCGCAACCTGCTGAACGCGTACGGCAACGATCCGCGGCTGACGCTCCTGCTCTTCACACTGGACGAGTCGACCTACGCGCGGGAGCTCGCCCCGCTCGCCGGGCACTACCCGGCGGTACGGCTCGGGCCGGCGTGGTGGTTCAACGACTCCATCGAAGGGATGATCCGCTTCCGCCAGACCACCACCGAGACGGCCGGGATCTACAACACCGCGGGCTTCAACGACGACACCCGGGCCTTCTGCTCGATCCCCGCCCGGCACGACCTCGCGCGGCGCGTGGATGCGAACTTCCTTGCCGGCCTCGTGGCGCGGCACATCGTCGATCTCGACGACGCCCGCGAGATGGCGCGCGCCCTGGCGTACGATCTCGCGCGCGAGACGTACCGGCTGGACCAGCCGGCCCTCGCCCCCCGACCTCCTCTCTCGCATGCGGGAGAGGGGGCCGGCGGGTGAGGGCCGGAGAGGCAGACATGCCCGGAGCCATGGAAGTGCGACACAGGCCGGACGTCGTACACGTCCACCCGGCCGACAACGTGGCGGTCGCTCTGGACGCGCTCGCGGCGGGGCAGGAGATCGAGCTTGGCGGCGAGCGGCTCCTGCTGCGCGACGACGTTCCGGCCGGCCACAAGATCGCGCTGCGTCGACTCGCCGCGGGTGAGCCGGTGCTGAAGTACGGCTTCGAGATCGGCCGGGCGACGGAGGAGACCCCGGCTGGAGCCTGGATCCACTCGCACAACCTGCGCACGGCGCTCGAGGGGGTGCTCGAGTATCGCTACCACCCGGTGCAGCGGGATACGCCCGCGCCCGCCGGGATGCCCACCTTCATGGGCTACCGCCGCCCGAACGGGCGGGTGGGTACGCGCAACGAGATCTGGATCGTCAACACGGTCGGCTGCGTGAACACCGCCGCCGAACGGATCGCCCGCTCCGCCAACGAGCGCTTCAAGGGGCGCGTGGACGGCGTCCACGCCTTCTCCCACCCGTACGGCTGCAGCCAGCTCGGCGACGACCTCACCAACACCCAGCGTGTGCTGGCGGGCCTCATCCGCCACCCGAACGCCGGTGGCGTGCTGGTCCTCGGCCTCGGCTGCGAGAACAACCAGATGGCGAGCCTGCTGGCGATGGCGGGCGAGATCGACCAGAGCCGGCTTCGCTTCTTCAACACCCAGGAGGTGGTGGACGAGGTGGAGGAGGGGCTCGAGGCCGTCGAGGAGCTCGTCCGGGTGATGGAGCGCGACCAGCGCGTGGAGTGCCCCGCGTCCGACCTGATCATCGGCCACAAGTGCGGTGGGTCGGACGGGTTCAGCGGGATCTCCGCGAACCCACTCGTGGGCCGGATCGCGGACCGGGTGACCGCGCTGGGTGGCGGAGTCATCCTCACCGAGGTGCCGGAGATGTTCGGCGCCGAGCAGGTGCTGATGAACCGCGCCGCTAGCGAGGAGGTGTTCCGCGAGATCGTCTCGATGGTGAACGACTTCAAGGAATACTTCCTCCGGCACAACCAGCCGGTGTACGAGAACCCGTCGCCCGGCAACAAGGCGGGGGGGCTTACGACGCTGGAGGAGAAGTCGCTCGGCGCGATCCAGAAGGGCGGGCAGGCGACGGTGCGGCAGGTGCTGCGCTACGGCGAGCCCGCCACGACCGGCGGCCTCTCGCTGCTGGAGGCGCCCGGGAATGACGGCGTGTCGTCGACGGCGATGGTGGCGAGCGGCGCGACCATCCTGCTCTTCACGACCGGGCGCGGCACCCCGCTGGGCTTCCCGGTGCCCACGCTGAAGATCGCCTCCAACACCGCGATCGCCGAGAAGAAGCCGCACTGGATCGACTTCAGCGCGGGCGCGCTCCTGGATGGCACCGCGACCATCGAGGAGCTCGCCGACCGGCTCTTCGCGAAGATCCTGGACGTCGCTTCCGGCCGGCAGCTCGCCAACAACGAGCAGAACGGCTACCGTGAGATCGCCATCTGGAAGGAAGGGGTTACGCTGTGATGCAGTCGAACCTGAACCGCGAGCTGGTCTCCTCGTCGTCCTTTCGCGAGCGCACCGATGTAACGGCTCCCGCCGCGGAACTGCTCGACCTGCCGGAGAAGGCCGTACAGTTCGGCACGGGCGCGTTCCTGCGCGGCTTCGTGGACTACTTCATCGACGCGGCGAACCGGAGCGGCCACTTCGACGGCCGGGTGGTGATGGTCGGCTCGACGGGGAGCGGCCGCGACCAGGTGCTGAACGAGCAGGAGGGGCTGTACACTCTCTCGATCCAGGGGATCAGCGAGGGAGTCGCCAGCACGGAGCACCGGGTGATCGGCTCGGTCAGCCGAGCGCTCTCCGCCCGGGACGACTGGGACGACGTGCTCGCCTGCGCGCGCAGCACGGAGCTGGAGATCGTGTTCTCCAACACCACCGAGGTGGGGATCGCGCTGGACGAGGGCGACCAGGCCGAGATGCGCCCGCCGCGATCCTTCCCGGGCAAGCTCACTCGCTTCCTCTTCGAGCGCGCGCAGGCTTTCGATTTCGACCCGGCGCGTGGGGTGGTAATCATCCCCTGCGAGCTGATCGCGGAGAACGGCGACCGGCTGCGCGACATCGTGCTCGCGCTCGCGGCACGCTGGAAACTCGATCCGCGCTTCGCGCGCTGGATCCAGGAGGCCGTCCCGTTCTGCAACACGCTCGTGGACCGTATCGTCCCCGGGACGCCGACCGGCGAGCAGCGCAAGCGCATCATCGCGGAGCTCGGCTACGAGGACGGGCTGCTGACGGTGTGCGAGGTGTATCGGCTCTTCGCGATTCAGGCCGATCCGGCGGTTCATGCGCGACTGCGCTTCGCCGCGGCGGACCCTGGCATCCTGCTGACCGACGACGTCACGCCCTTCCGGGAGCGCAAGGTGCGCATCCTCAACGGCGGGCACTCGATCATGGTCTCCGCCGCGCTGCTCATCGGCTGCGAGACGGTACGCGAGGCGGTGGAGCACCCGCTGGTCGGCCCTTTCCTGCAGCGGGCGCTATTCGAGGAGATCGTCCCCAGCCTGGACGTGCCGGGGGCGGAGAAGTTCGCCCACGAGGTGGTCGACCGCTTCGCGAACCCTTACATCCGGCACGCGCTCTTCGACATCACCCTGCAGGCGGCGATGAAGATGCGGGTCCGGGTCGTGCCGTCGATCATGCGGTACACGATCAAGCACGGGCGCACGCCGGACTCGCTCGCCTTCGGGTTCGCGGCGTATCTTCTCTTCATGCGCGGGGAGCTGCACGACCAGCGCAGGGCCGCGGGAATCGCGGTGCCGCAGGACGATCAGGGCGAGCGTGTGCGCGCGCTCTGGAGCGCGCACCGGGGGTCCGATGAGGCGGGGATCGGCGAGCTGGTGCGAGCAGCCTGCTCGGATACCACTCTCTGGGGCACCGATCTCACGGAGATGCGCGGCTTCGCCGAGGCGGTCACGGCGCATCTGGTTCGGCTCACCCAGGCGGGACCGCAGGCCGCGCTCGAGGCACACCTCGCCGCCGCGCGCTCCGCATAGCTCTTCACGCTCGACTCAGGAACATCATGACCGACATTCTGGACCGGATCCGGCAGATGAAGATCGTGCCGGTGATCGTCATCGAGGACCCGGAGGACGCGGTGCCGCTCGCCGGAGCGCTGGTAGAGGGCGGGCTGCCCTGCGCCGAGGTGACCTTCCGCACGCCCAGCGCCGCCGAGTCGCTGCGGCGGATCACGGAGGCCTATCCGGACATGCTGGCCGGGGCGGGGACCGTGCTGAGCCCGGACCAGGTCGACCGGGCGGTGGGCGCGGGCGCGAAGTTCGTCGTCAGCCCGGGCTTCAACCCGCTGGTCGTGGACCATGCGCAGTCGATCGGGGTGCCGATCTTTCCGGGCGTCTGCACTCCCACCGAGATCGAGATGGCGCTGCAGAAGGGGCTGCGGGTGGTGAAGTTCTTCCCCGCGGAGCCCGCGGGCGGCCTG
>JAHWJV010000214.1 GCA_019348265.1 Gemmatimonadota bacterium | reverse complement strand
TCGCGGCGGCGTCCTCGCGGTCCTGCACGGCGTCGTCCTTGCCGCCGCCCGGTGCGGTCCAGCTCGGCCGCAGCGTGCGCCGCGTAGCCGGGTCGCGGTACTGCGGGAAGTCGCCGAAGGAGCCGCGCCGGTAGCTGGCCGGCACGGCGGTCACCGCGCCGATGCTCTCCTCGTAGGCCTCGAAGCCGGCCGGTACGGCGCCCGGCTCCCCGGCCTCAGCGCTGGGCGCGGCGCTGGGCGCGGCGCTGGGCTCGGCGCTCGGCCCGGCCGACGGTGCGCCGCTCGGGGCGTCGGAGGGCGGCGGCGGTCCGGCGTCCGCGGACGGCGCGGGGTCGGCGGCGGGTCTCCAGGCCGGAATGCTGAAGGGAGCCGAGGAAGCCGTTCGCCTCGGTCACCAGAATCTGCGCCACTTCGAGGAGCTTGCTCTGTTCGGCGAGCAGATCGGTCCGGACCGGATCGGTGACATTGCCTGCGACGTCCACGATCGGCTCTCCAGCGACGCGCCGGAAGTTGCCCCCGACCGCGAAACGACCCGGCGCCCCGACTCCGCCCGGCGATTCATGGAGAAGGTCGACGTTGAACGCGAAGCTCTCCACCGTCCCGGCCGCCGCGAAGGTACCCGTGACCGGCCCCTCGGGGAGCGTCGGCCGGCTCAGCACGCCCTGCGTGTTGAAGGAGGCCACGCGCCCGGAAAGATCGAAGCGTAGCTGGTCACCGGGCGCGATGGTGCCGTTCAGCGCGATCAGCCCGGCCGGTCCGGAAAGCTCGGTGTCGACCCTGAACTCGCGCGACGTACCTTCCACCAGGATCGGCCCCGCGAAGGTCGCGGTGCGGAACGGGAAGGCGGGAAAGAGCTCCGCTAGCGTAGCCAGCGCGAGCGGCTCGGCGCGCGCCTCGAGCCGGAAGCGAACTTCGGGGTCGGTGCGCAGGTCCAGGGTGAGCCCGGTCAAGCGTGTACGGGCCGCTTGGCCCACCGCATAGGCCAGGTCTCCGTTCTCCACGCGCAGCGCCGTCGGGGTGCCGCGCAGGATGGCGGTTCCGCGGATCACGCCGCGAAGGCGCTCGGCCTGCTCGGGAGCGAGCGGCCGCAACGCCTCCAGGTGCAGCGGCTCGAATGCGATCTGTACACCTCCGAGCTCGACCGCCGCGTCCGAGCCGCCGACGGTAACAGGCCCCCGGAGGAACACCGTCGATGTCGGAACGCCCCCGCCCTCCGGAGTGAAGCTCGCGGTCAGATCCAGGGCAAGCGCCGCGGCCGTCCCGGCCTCGACGGCCTCGGAGCTGACCGTTCCCCGAATCTCCCCGGCGTACGGCAGGTCCTCTACCAGCCCGAGCTGCTCGATCGTCTGAATCCGGAGGGGATCGAGCACCAGCCTCGTATCCCAGAACGAAGCCGGCCGCTCGCCTCCTACGAGCGCCGAGAACCGACCGGTGATCCGCGAGTCGTACGCGGTGACCACCAGATCCCGCGCGACCACCGCCGTCTGGCCGGTTTCGCGCGAGGCGAGGGCAAAGCTTCCCTCCACCTGACCGACAGTCGGGAGGGTGGGAACGAACCACCGCAAATCGGAGAAGGCGAGCGGCCCCGCCCGCAGCGTTACGTCGAACTGCGGCGTCTCGCCTCCGAAGGTGACGAGTCCCTCACCGGTGAGCGCGGAGCCCTCCGTCCGCAGGTTCTCGAGCGCGAACCGCGCGGCACCCTCACCCGCCTGCTCGAAGGTGCCGGCCATGGAGACGACGCGGATGCGGGGGTCGGTCAGCTGAGCGCTGGCGGCCGCGACCTGCACCCGCCACCCCTCGGCGCCACCGGCTCGCGCCGCGGGCACCCAAACGTCGAGATCCTGCACCGTGCGGACGCGCATCACGGCGCCGCCGACCCGCTCCAGGCGAACGTTCCCCCGCTCCGCGGCGCCCAGCGAGACGGAGTCGGGCTCGTAGGGAGCGGCCCAGCGAACGGTGCCGCCGGCGATGCGCAGGTTGCGGATCACTACCCCGCGGCCGCTCTCCCCCGCGTCCACCTCGTTCCCTCCGGCCGTGACGCGGAGGACCCCACCAAAGTTGTTCTCGCCGTTCGGGAACTGGACGAAGTTGACGGAGGGGTCGCTGAGCAGCACCTCACTCAACTCGATGGGACCACCGCCCGACAGAGATGTCAGGTCGACGGACAGCCGAACGAGTGGCGCGGTGGCGAGCTGGGTGCCCGCTTCGTCGCGGATCTCCACGTCCCGCACCGTCACCTGCGCGATGGTGTCGCCCTCAACGGATTCGATCTGCATCACCTCCGCCGGGAGGTCGATGTCGTGCAGGATGCGCTCGGCCAGCTCGGAGTCGGTGACCGTTCTGAAGTAAGTGTACACCACGAGCAGGACGAGCAGGAGCCCGCCCAGGAACCCGCTTAGGAGGAGGCCGGCGCGGCGAGCGTATCGCCTGCGCATCAGTAGGCCTGCCCCACCGCGATGTGGAACTCGAGGCGGTCCAGGAAGCTCAGCGGTGGGGGCCGATAATCGCCCAGGAAGAGCAACTCTCCCGTGGGCCGGCCCCGGGAGTCCTCGAGGGTCAGGTACTGCGGGCCGCTCGGCAGGGCGTAGGCGTTGTAGCCCACATCCACGCGGATCGGCCCGACAGGGGTCGTGAAGCGGACGCCGACGCCAGGGGTGACGCGGAGTGGATCGCGCGAGGATAGGAAGCCCGGGTCGCGCCTTCTGGCGCCCGCCGCCCAGACCTGCCCCGCGTCGACGAACCCCGCCAGCCGCAGGTATTGCGGAAGAAAGGGGGACGGGGTGTTCAGCTCGGCCGACCCGACGACGACGCGCGTGCCACCGAGCGGGTAACGAACGGGCGTGCGGCGCAGCTTCGGGTCGTTGGTAACGTATGCCTGCGGCCCCAGCGCATTCGGCGAGAAGCCGCGGACCGTGCTCGGACCGCCGGCATAGAAGCGCCGTTCCGGCGGAATGAAGTCCTCCTCCAACCCCAGGCGCCCCGTCAGGAACTGCCCCGCCTGCAGGCGACCGGCGAGCGTCCATCCGGCGCGGATCGGGCGGTAGCCTACGACTTCACCGAGCGCGCTCAAGTAACGGTCGTCGCTCCCGAGAGCGGTCGCCGCCCATGCGACGGTGCTACGAGCCTGAAATCCGCGAGTGTCCGTCCCGACGAGACGCGTGCGGTCCAGCGTCCCGGACAGAGTCAGCGCGTTGGACCAGCGCGGCTGGCTCAGCGGCTCCGCCTCGTCCTCCGTGCACGCGGCGAACACCACGCAGAACACGGCCGCCGTGCTCTGGGTTCTTCCCCGCTCCACCTGCGCGCCGACGCCAAGCAGCAGCCCCGGGGTCACCTCTCGGCTGACGGCGAAGCGGCTGCCAACCGATTGGCGCAGGAAGAGCGTCAGCTCGGCTCTCCGCTCGGCATGCGCGCTGGCCGTCAGACCCGTTCTCGTACCGAGCAGCCGCGGCTGCACGAAGTCGGCGGCCACACGGGAGGTCAGCTCCTGGCTGAACGGGTCGCCGTTCAGCCTCCGGCAGAGGCTGTTCTCCAGGCCGACGTTGGTCGGGTATCCCACACCGATCTTCGCGGCCGACCCGGAGAGCTCCAGCGTTCTTCCACCACCGAGGAAGTTCCGGTCGGTAAGCCGCGCTCCGCTTCGGAGACAATCGACGCTGCCGTACCCGGCCGCCGTATTCAGCAGGTACTTCGCCGCTTCGACCACCCGCACGACCACCGTCGCGCTGGTGGAGTCGGCGTCGAGCTGTAGGCTGTCCGGCGCCAGCTCGACCGTGGCGAAGCTGACGATGCTGAGCTGGTGGAGGTTGCGCTGGCTGGTGACCAGCTCCGGAACCTGGAGGATCCCACCCTGCCGGATATTGATCTGCTTCAACACCGTGCTGCGCGACAGCCGCTCCGATCCGAGGATCAGGATGCTGTCGACCCGGACTACGGGCCCAGGGAGCGTGAGGTACTGCACGCTCGCGATGTCGGCGATGGTGTCGATCGAATAGTTCCGCAGCACCTCCGCGTACGCGTGCCCGCGACGCTGAAGCTGTGTCTGGATCGTATCGGCGCTGGTCAGGAAGGCGACGCGCCGGAAGGGTCCGCCGACTCGCAACGGGAGTACGCGTCGCACCTGCTCCGGCTGGAGGATCGAATCCGCACCCTCGATGAGGAGCTCCTGCAGCGTTACCTGGTCGCCGGGTGCGATGGCGAAGCGCACCGACACCTGGTCGGCGCCCATCCGCTCGATATTGGGGACCACTCGCGTCCCGTAGTAGCCGTGGTCGCGATAATAGAGCTGCAGCCGGAAGACGTCGGCCTGGAGCTCCACCAGGTCGAGCTCGTACCGGTCTTCCCCGGCGAAGCAGAGGCTGCGCGGCAGGAACTGGATGCGGCAGAGGGGCGGGTGCATGCGCGTGACCGCGTCCAGCGAGTCCGTCGGCAGGCGCAGATCGCCCGCCCAGACGACCTCGCCGACCTCGTCCCCCTCGAACTCGGCGAACGTCGGGAACGGGCCCCGGCCGGCCGCGGGATTCTGCACGCAGCCGGTCAGGAGTATGCCGAGCCATAGGGCGCCGAACACACAGGCCACCAGCGAGTGGGGCCTGGCGTCGGGCCCGCAAGGGAACGCCATGCGTCGATCTGGAAGCAGTCGTTTTCCGGCCGCGCGTCGAGCGGCCGCCCCGTCAGGGGGCGGTCCGGAGCGCAGAAGCTTCGCTACAATCTATCCGGCGGCACAGATGCAGCAATGCGGCCAGGGTCCCCGGTTCCGGCTGGAGATTAGCCGCATTCTTGCATGCACCATTCCACCCTGAGCGGCCGCTCGGCTGATCCAGAATCGGAGTAGCGGGCCTTTGGGTGGCACATTAGTATACATGACCTTGCCGGCGTTTGATCCCGGCCAGGTTTCATTCGACCGGACACGTCCGAATCGCACACACCATGTCTGACCTCAGTTTCTTCCACGGCCCTAATGCGGGATACGTGCTCGGGCTCTACGAGCAATATCAGGCGGACCCATCGTCGGTGGACGCGAGCTGGCGGGCCTACTTCGACACGTTCCGGCCCGACGCCGCGCAGAGCGGAGCGGCTGTCGACGGAGCCTCTGCGGCGACGGGGGACGTGGCCACCATCGTGGGCGCGCACGAGCTCGCCGAGGCGATCCGCGCCCGGGGGCACACCGCCGCGCGCCTGAGCCCGCTGGCGCCGCCGGCAGCGCCGGATCCGGCGCTCCGGCCCGAGTCGCACCGCATCACGCCCGAAGAGCTCGAGCGTCTACCCCCGACCGTGGTTCGGGGACCCGCCGCCGCTGGGGCGCGGGACGCGCGGGAAGCGATCGAGCGGCTTTACGCGATGTACTCCGGCACCGCCGGCTACGAGTTCGAGCACATCATCGACCCTGAGGAGCGCGACTGGCTCCGCGACGCCGTCGAGTCCGGCCGCTTCCACACGCCTCTCTCCCCCGACGAGCAGAAGGCGACGCTACGGCGCCTCTCGCAGGTCGAGGGGTTCGAGAAGTACCTGCACAAGGCCTTCTTCGGGCAGAAGCGCTTCTCTCTGGAGGGGACCGACGCCATGGTCCCCATCCTCGACACCGTGATCAACGAGGCCGCCGCCGCCGGCGCCCGCGACGTGGTGATCGGGATGGCCCATCGCGGCCGCCTCAACGTACTCACGCACGTCCTGGAGAAGCCTTACGCGATGATCCTCGCCGGGTTCGCGGGGGCGGGCAGCACGCACCCGCTCACCGAGGACGATTTCACGGGCGACGTGAAGTACCACATGGGCTGGCAGCACAGGCGCAAGGTGGAAGGTCGCGAGGTGCGCGTAACCCTCACGCCCAACCCGAGTCACCTCGAGTTCGTGAACCCCGTGGTGGTGGGGATGACCCGCGCCGCACAGGATGATACCGACCCCGCGGGTCCGCCGGAGGTCGACCACAAGGCCGCCATCGCCATCCAGGTTCACGGCGACGCCGCGTTTCCAGGCCAGGGTGTGGTCGCGGAGACGCTGAACATGTCGCAGATCGACGGCTACTGCGTCGGCGGTTCGATCCACCTCATCGTCAACAACCAGATCGGCTTCACCACTCTGCCGGAGGCGGACCGCTCGACCCGCTACGCGAGCGACCTCGCCAAGGGGTTCGAGATCCCGGTCGTGCACGTCAACGCCGACGACGCCGACGCCTGCCTCGCGGTAGCCCGGCTCGCGTTCGCCTACCGCGCCCGCTACCACAAGGACTTCGTCATCGACCTGGTCGGGTATCGGCGGTGGGGCCACAACGAGGGCGACGAGCCGGCGTTCACGCAGCCGCGGATGTACGAGACGATCCGCCCGCTGCCGACGGCACGCGAGCTCTGGGCGAAGCAGCTCGTCGCCGAGGGAACCCTCTCGCAGGAGGAGGCCGACGGGATGCTGGACGAGGTGATG
>JAHWJV010000213.1 GCA_019348265.1 Gemmatimonadota bacterium | reverse complement strand
GCTCTTCCGATCTCTATACCTCCGCGACCCCGCCGGCAACAGCGTAGAGCTCACCACACCCCAGATCTGGGGCGTCACCACCGAGCCTTAGTTCACCGAGCGCACGGTTACGCACCAATCTTGCACCGCGCCACCCCCTCTGCGCGGCGCTCTGCGCCCGCGTGTTCTTGGACTCGAGCGGGATAGGAGCCGAAGATGCCGACGCGTAACGCGAGCGCCACCTGGGAAGGTGGCCTGAAGGGCGGGAAGGGAAGCTTCAGCGGTGAGAGTGGCGCCGTGGGCGCGTCGTATTCGTTCGGAACGCGCTTCGAGCACGCGCCGGGAACGAACCCCGAGGAGCTGCTGGCGGCCGCCGAGGCCGCCTGCTACAGCATGGCCCTCTCAGCGGATCTGGAGAAGGCGGGAACCCCGGCCGAGCGCGTGCAGACCGACGCCGCGTGCACGCTCGACTTCATCGACGGGAAGCCCACTATCACGACGATGCGCCTGAGGGTGCGCGCGAAGGTGCCCGGGATTGACGCGGCCACCCTCGACAAGGCGGCGCAGGACACCAAGGTCGGCTGCCCGGTTTCCAGGGCTCTCACCGGCGTCGACATCCAGGTCGAAGCGACGCTCGAGTGAGCGGGGCGGGGGTGCGGAAGTCGCTCGCCCTCCTGACCGACCTATACCAGATCACGATGGCGTATGGGTATTGGAAGACGGGGCGGCATCGGCTCGAGGCTGTGTTCCACCACACCTTCCGCACCCTCCCTTTCGGCGGCGGCTTCGCCGTTGCCTGCGGCCTCACCCCGGCGATCGAGTACATCGAGGCATTCCGCTTCGAGAGCGACGATCTGGACTACCTTGCGGCGCTGAAGGGCGCCAACGGCGAGCCGCTCTTCGAGACCAGGTTTCTGGAGTACCTCCGCGCCCTCCGGATCGACTGCGACGTCGACATGGTCCGTGAGGGTACGGTCGTCTTCCCGCACGAGCCGTTGCTGCGCGTCCGCGGCCCCATCATTCAGGCGCAGCTGCTCGAGACCGCGCTGCTGAACCAGGTCAACTTCCAGACCCTAATCGCCACCAAAGCGGCGCGCGTCTGCCTCGCAGCCGAAGGCGAAGAGGTGCTCGAGTTCGGGTTGCGCAGGGCGCAGGGCATCGATGGTGGCGTCTCGGCGAGCCGCGCGGCGTACGTCGGCGGCTGCGCGGCTACGTCCAACGTGCTCGCAGGCAAGCTGCACGGCATCCCGGTGCGCGGCACCCACGCCCACAGCTGGGTGATGGCGTTCGCCTCAGAGGTCGAAGCCTTCGAAGCCTATGCCGAGGCGATGCCGAACAACTGCGTCTTCCTCGTCGATACCTTCGACACTCTCCAGGGAGTGCGCAACGCGGTTCGCGTCGGCCAGCGGCTGCGCGATACCGGCCATCGCCTTCTGGGCATCCGGCTGGATTCGGGCGATCTCGCCTACCTCAGCATCGAAGCGCGCCGCATCCTGGACGAAGCCGGCTTCCAAGATGCGTCGATCTTCGCCAGCAGCGAGCTGAACGAGCAAATTATCGCCAGTCTGAAGCAGCAGGGCGCCGCAATCGACCGCTGGGCCGTCGGGACGCAGCTCGCCACCGCCTATGACCAGCCGGCGCTCGGCGGCGTCTACAAGCTGGCCGCCGTCCGCGAGCACGGCGGGGAGTGGGAGCCGCGCATCAAGCTCTCCGAGCAGGCGGTAAAGGTTTCCAACCCCGGTATCCTCCAGACCCGCCGCTTCGTGCTCGACGGCGAGATGGCCGGGGACATGATCTTCGATGAGCTGTTTCCGCCGCCCGACGGCCGCACGATCGTCGATCCGCTCGACATGACCCGCCGCAAGCACTTCGCGGCCACGGCTTCGCATTACGACCTCCTCGTTCCGGTCTTTCGGGCCGGTCGCCGGGTCTACGATCCACCCTCACTTGCGGCGTCCCGTGATCACGCCCGCCAGGAGCTCGCGAGCTTGCATTCCGGCGCCAAGCGATCCGTCAACCCGCACCTCTATCCCGTGGGTCTCGAGCCAGGGCTGCACGAGCGAAAGACCGAGCTGATCCTGAAGGCGCGGGCGCAGGCTCGCCGGGTAGAGCCGGGGAACGCTTAATGCAGCCCCGGAGATAGCTGCCCGAGTCCCCTCCCCGCCACCTTCGAATCCGGGGTCTCCATGCGAAACTCTCTCGTCACCCGCGCCTGGTCATTCGTCACCGGCGGCCAGGGCGTCTCCGCTTCGCCATCAGCACGTCCGCGCATGACCCGCGAAGAAATCGTCGCCCGAATCACCGACGGGGGCTCGCGCGACCTTTCCGGCGTGGACCTGCACTCCGTGGATCTTCGCGGCGTAGACCTCCGGGGAGCCAACTTCGCGCGCGCGAACCTGCAGGGCGCCAACCTCGCCGAGGTGGACCTCACGGGAGCCGTGCTGGTCGATGCCAACCTTTGCGGCGCCACACTGTCCGACGCCAACCTGAGCTCCGCCGACCTTGGAAACGCGAACTGCCTGCGCACCGGCGCCGGCGAATCGCCGGTGATTCTCGTGCGCGCGGACCTCACCGGCGCCAACCTGCTCGGCTGTAATCTCGCCAATGCCGACCTTACCGAGGCCAACCTCACCGGCGCGATGCTACGGGAAGCGAACCTCGCCTCCGCCCGCCTCACCGGCGCCACTCTCGACCGCGCGGTGCTCGACGGCACTAACCTGCGCCACGCTCGTCTCGAGGGCACCAGTCTCCGTGGGGCCGACCTCGCCACCGCCGATCTCACGCGCGCCATCTGCCGCGGCGCCGACTTCTCCGGCGCGATGCTCCACCGCGCCAACCTCGAGCAGAGCGATCTCACCGCCGCCAGCCTCGATGGCGCCGATCTCAGCGAGGCAGACCTCGAGTGCGCCGACCTGCGCCGCGCCTCCTTCCGCAACGCCATCCTCTTCCGTGCCGACTTCGACGGCGCACGGATCGAAGGCGCGCTCTTCCAGGAAGCGAACCGCACCGGTGCGTGTAATTTGAAGGGATAGGGAACAGGGAGCAGGGAACGGGGAACAGCCGGCCCGACGAACCGAGGGGGCCGACATCTCAGATGATGTCGGCCCCCTCGCTTTGTTTCCCGCTATTCCCTGTCCCCTGTTCCCTATCCCTTTGCCATCGAATCCAGGAAATCCTTGTTCGTCTTGACCTTGCGCATGCGGCCGAGGAGGAACTCGATGCCCTCGGCCGGCGGCATGTCGGACAGGAAATTCCGCAGCAGGTAGACCCTGCTGATCTCGGTCTCGTCGAGGAGGAGGTCCTCCTTGCGTGTGCCGGAGCGGTTGATGTCGATCGCCGGGAAGATGCGCTTGTCGGCGATGTGGCGGTCGAGGACGAGCTCCATGTTGCCGGTGCCCTTGAACTCCTCGAAGATCACCTCGTCCATTCGACTGCCAGTATCGACCAGCGCAGTGGCGACGATCGTCAGGGAGCCGCCACCCTCGATGTTGCGCGCCGCGCCGAAGAAGCGCTTGGGCTTGTGGAGCGCGTTCGCGTCCACGCCACCGGAGAGGATCTTACCGGAGTGAGGTACGACCACGTTGTACGCCCGGGCGAGGCGCGTGATCGAGTCGAGCAGGATCGTCACGTCGCGTCCGGACTCGACCAGGCGCTTGGCGCGCTCGAGAGCCATCTCGGCGACCTTGGTGTGGTCCTCAACCGGCTCGTCGAACGTCGAGGAGATGACCTCACCGTCGACGGACCGCCGCATGTCCGTCACCTCTTCGGGCCGCTCGTCGATGAGCAGGACGATGAGGTGTACCTCCGGGATGGTTCTCGGTGATCGCGTTCGCGATCTTCTGCATGAGCATCGTCTTACCGGCCTTCGGCGGCGCGACGATCAGGCCGCGCTGGCCCTTACCGAGCGGGGCCACCAGGTCCATCACGCGCATCGACAGGTCGGCGTTCGCACTCTCCAGGCGAATGCGCTCGTCGGGGTAGCGCGGGCGAAGATTGTCGAAGGCGATCCGGTGCTTCGCCTTGTCCGGGTCGTCGCCGTTGACCCGCTCCACCTTCAGCAGCGCGAGGTATCGCTCTCCCTCCTTCGGCGGCCGGACCTGGCCGAGCACGGTGTCGCCCGTACGCAGGTCGAACCGCTTTATCTGGCTCGGCGATACGTAGATGTCGTCAGGTCCATATAGATAGTTCCAGTCCTGCGAGCGGAGGAAACCGTATCCCTCGGGGAGGACCTCGAGCACACCCTCGCCGCGGAGCACCACCTCGGTGTCCAGCAGGTTCTGCTCGATGCGGAAGATCAGATCCTGCTTGCGGAGGCCCGAATAGTTGGAGATGTTCAGGCCCTCCGCCATTTCGTGTAGTTCGGCGATCGTCTTCGATTTCAAGGCGGATATGTCCACTTTCTTGCTCCGAATGGTACTAAGGGTAACGGCGGGCCGCCGTGAGGCACCCACCGGGGCATTACGTCAGTGCTGATTCGCGGTAGACCGGAAGGTCGAAGAGAAGCGCGCGGGCGCGCTCTTTTGGGCGAGGCAGTTCTTGGGACGATGCCGGCAACATAATGTCGAAAAATTGGGAGGTCAATACTTCTCCGCCGGACTGGACGAATCTGTTTGCGGTATATCGCGAGGTGGTGATTCGCGACGATCAGATCATTCAGGGGATGCTGCTGCCGGACCTTCTCCCGGAGGATACCGTGGTGCGGACGGCGCTCGCCGGGTGGCAGGGTACGCACTTTCTGCACCAGACCCCCTACGGATATGAGCTGACGTTGGTCCGACGGTGGGGTGCACCGCGATCAGAGCGGTGGTGGCTGCACGTTCTGCTCGGTCTGGCGACACTCCTGACCACCTCCCTCGCCGGCGCCTACTTCGCGGGTCGCGATCCGCTGGGCTTCACCGCCGTCCCGCTCGGGCCCTGGTGGATGTCGGTGCCGATATCCATGTCGCCGCAGGAGGTTGTACCGGGCCTCGTCTTCTCGGTTCCGCTCCTGGTCATCCTGTTCGGGCACGAGATGGGGCACTATCTGCTGGCGCGCCACCACCGCATGGACGTGTCACCACCCTACTTCATCCCGGCGCCGCACTGGATCAACCTGATCGGCACCTTCGGCGCGTTCATCCGCCTGAGGTCGGTGGTGGTAAACAAGCGCGTGCTGCTCGACGTGGGTGTGGGTGGGCCGCTGGTGAGCTTCGCGCTGGCGCTGCCGTTCCTGGCGTTGGGGCTCGCCTGGAGCGACCCCGCGAGTGCGCCGGAGGAGTTCGGGCCCTATCTGGTTCTCTTCGGCGCGCTGCCGGTCTGGGTGGGCGATTCGCTGCTCGTCCATGCCTTCGCGGCGCTCTTTGCGCCTGCGCCAGGGGTGCTGATTCTCCATCCGCTCGCCTGGGCGGGCTGGCTGGGGCTTTTCGTGACCGCCCTCAACCTTTTTCCGCTGGCGCAGCTGGACGGCGGGCACATCCTCTACGCGCTGGTCGGGCGCGCGCAGCAGCGGGTGGGGACCGCCTTTCTGCTGGCTCTCCTGGTGCTCGGCTACTGGTGGTGGGGGTGGTGGTTCTGGGCGGGGATCATCCTGGTCATCGGTCGCGGGAGCACCCGCCATCCCGCCGTTTTCGACCCTTCATTACCCGTCGACCAGCGTCGCCGGTGGGTGGGATGGGCGTGCCTCGTAATCTTCCTCCTGACCTTCGTTCCGATGCCGTTCCAGCCCTGAAATCGCTCGTCTTGACAAAGCGCTCGCGAAGCCGAGATTGGAGCGCAGCAGCGGAACTAGAGCGTCCCCCGGGAGGCCGATGGCGCGTCACAATCGCGAGGGCAAAGGGGAGGACCAGCTAGGGCGGGAGTACGTTGTCAGCTACCAGCCCGACTGGTTCTATCAGGTCAAAGTCACCCGGGATCTCGACTCGGGGCGTCAGTCGACGAAGACGCTTTATCGGAACGGAGATCAGCCGCAGGCGGATCCGGGGCCGAAGGTGCGCACCCGCATTCAGTCGAAGGAGCTGGGGCTCGACGTGGAGGTCATGCTCGACGATCCGCAGGGCGTGGTTCGTCGAATCACCGTCGAGACGGTGGCTCCGAGTGGCGAGGACCAGGGCATTCCCGTCTCCTTCACCATCAGTCGGCGCCGCGCCCGCCGGGCACCGCCGGAGCGTTGACCACTCTGCGGTGATTTCACGGCCGCTCCGTCCCTCTGGCGGGTGACGTCCTGCTCACCACGCTCAGCCCTCATCCACATGTCCTCCGTCGTCGGCCGCGACCTCCTCCTCGCGGTGAGCCTGGCGCTCGCGGCGCTGGGCTCTTTTTCGGCCATGATCTCGTACAGCCGGTGGCGACGGGCGGAGGCGCGGATCGAGGAGCAGCGGCGCCTCACCGTGATCGGTACGGCGGTCGCCAGGATCCTGCACCAGGTGAAGAACCCGGTGCAGACCATCATGCTGCACGCC
>JAHWJV010000212.1 GCA_019348265.1 Gemmatimonadota bacterium | reverse complement strand
CGGGGTGGGTGCTGGTCTACACGTCGGCGATCATGCTGGTGCTGCGGATGTTCGCCGGGGGGATCGCGCACCGGATCTCGCCGCTGGGGCTCCTGGCCGCCTGCTCGTTTCTGGCGGTGGTGGGTCTGTTCCTGATGTCGACGGCGACGGGGGGGATGATCCTGGTGGCGGCGACGCTGTACGGGATCGCGAAGACCTTCTTCTGGCCGACCACGCTGGCGGTGGTGGCGGACCAGTTCCCGCGGGGTGGGGCGCTGACGATGAACACGGTGGCGGGCGTGGGGATGCTGGCCGTGGGTACGCTCGGAGCGCCCTTCATGGGCAACGTGCAGGACCAGAACATCGACGCGAACCTGCGGACCCAGGCGCCGGCGCTGCACGCGCAGGTGATGGAGCCGAAGAGCAGCCTCTTCGGGGACTACATGGGGATCAACCCGGCGGCCGTGGGCGCGCTGGGAGCCGCCGAGCAGCAGCAGATCGCGCAGGTGAGCGAGGCGTCGCAGAAGCAGGCGCTGCGCACCATCATCATCCTCCCCGTTCTGATGATGCTCTTCTACATCGCGCTCATGTTCTACTTCAAGGGCCGCGGCGGCTATCGCCCGGCTGAGCTCGGCGGAACGGCGGCTCCGCAGGGCGCGCACCGCGTCGCGACGCCCGTGTAAGCTGGCGGGCTTCGCGACCGGCGAGACGCCATGCGGCCCCGGCCGCATGGCGTCTTTTCTTCTCCTCAGACAAGCATTTGACATATCCACCACGCGCCGTATTATGCTCCGCCCGCCCCGAGAGGCCTGCGGCCACGTTCGCGCCCCGCGGTGATGGGCGGTACCCGCGGCTCAGCGCCGTGGGGGGCCGATCGCCGCGCGCCGAGCGCGTTGCAAAGCGGTCCTTCAGCGGTTATTCTGCCGTCGGCGGGCGCCCCGCGGTAAGCGCACTCGCAAGAAGTGTCTGAACGAGTGACCAGATCTGATTGTTTGTTCAAATAGGTCGGTGCAGGGTAGGCAGAGGTGTTCGCCGATCGAGGATGCGGCGGCCCGTCGCTCGCTGCAGGTTCGGCTCCGTTTTACCGCTCACTCCAGATCCAGGTCGTAATGGCATCCAATAGCGACAGGCAAGCCGGAAGCGCCACTTCGTCGGCGGAATTCGTTTCCCCGGCCGCGCCGCAGGACCCGCGGCGCTTCCCGGCGGGCCGGTTCCACTACGAGATGATCCGCAGCGAGCTCGAGGAAGTGGTCGGACAGGAGCACGTCTCGACCGAAGAAGCCGACCTGCTGATCTACTCCTGCGACTGGTTCTGGGCCCCTCAGATGTGGCTCGACCGGGGGCAGGCGCTCACCAAGCCGGACTACATCGTCCATCCCGCGGACGTGACGGAGATCTCCAGGATTCTGGAGATCGCCAACAAGTACAAGATCCCGGTCATACCGTGGGGCGGTGGCTCCGGCACGCAGGGGGGCGCCACGGCCATCTATGGCGGGATCATCATGGACCTCAAGCGTCTCGACAAGCTGATCGAGATCAACGAGGAGAACATGACGGTGACGGCGCAGTGCGGGATCAACGGCACGCAGCTCGAGTGGTGGCTGAACGAGCGCGGCCTGACCCTCCCTCACTACCCGGCCTCGGCGAACTGCGCCACTCTGGGCGGCTACCTCGCCCCGCGCGGCTCGGGCACAATCAGCACGAAGTACGGCAAGGCTGAAGACCTGGTGATGAACATGCAGATCGTCCTGCCGGACGGGACGGTGATCCGCACGCCCAACGTTCCGAACCACGCTTCCGGCCCCGACTTCCAGCGCCTCTTTCTCGGCACCGAGGGTACGTTCGGCATCATCACCGAAGCGACGATGATGATCGACTACCTCCCCAAGGTTCGCCTGCTCCGCGCCTTCCTTTTCGAGAACGTCAAGGACGCCGTCGAGGCCGGCCGCCGGCTGATGATCCACCGGCTGCAGCCCTTCGTCATCCGCCTGTACGACCCCAACTCGACCGCTTCGCTGGTGAAGCAGACGCTCGGGTACGAGCTCGAGGGCGGGTACATGGTGATCGGTTTCGATGGGGACCCGGAGCTGGCGGAGATGCAGGAGCGGAAGGCGCTCGATTTGTTCGCCGACCTCAACCCGCGCGACCTGGGACGCGAGCCGGGTGAGAAGTGGTGGGAGCACCGCTACGACTTCTACTATCCGCCGAAGACGCTCGCCTTCCCGTGGATGTACGGCACGACGGAGACGGTGTGCACGTACGACAAGGTCGACATCATCTGGAAGGCGCAGAAGAAGGCGGTGGAGGAGACCTACGCGCACGTCGGCGTCCGCTACATCGCGCACTTCTCGCACTGGTGGCGCTGGGGCGCGTCGATGTACTCGCGCTTCGTCATCGAGAACCCGCCGCAGGATCCGGAGGAGGCGATCCGGCTGCACAACCGTGTCTGGAACACGGCGGTCTCAGTCTCGCTCGAGCACGGCGGGATGATCAACGAGCACCACGGCGTCGGCCTCAAGCTCTCGCGCTTCATGAGCCGCCAGTACGGGGACGCATGGCCTTTCGTGCAGAAGCTGAAGCATACGATCGATCCGAACGGCATCATGAACCCGGGAAAGGTTGGCTTCGGCAGATGAGTCTCCAGTCGTCAGTCTTCATTCAGCCGGGGGCACGCCGCCCGGGCCAAGCTCGCAACGACTGGCTGGAAACCCTATTGTTCGACCGCGGCTGTGCGCCTTTCGGCACTGGGGACTGGCGACTGAAGACTGACGACTGAAGACTTCTTCGATGTCCGAATACTTCCGGCTCACCCGGACGCAAACCTACTCTCTGGTCTTCGC
Source organism: Gemmatimonadota bacterium (assembly GCA_019348265.1). GTDB lineage: Bacteria > Gemmatimonadota > Gemmatimonadetes > Longimicrobiales > Longimicrobiaceae > JAHWJV01. The sequence continues at coordinate 3,602 of JAHWJV010000212.1, read as the reverse complement.
GCTGCCGCTGCTTCTGCTGTACGAAGCGGGGGCGGCGTATCTGTCTCAGACGGAGGAGCACTCGCTGCGGAACGGGGCGGACGTTCTGCTGCGGACGCTGCTGGCGGCGGGCGGGATCCAGGGGACGGGCGCTTTCGCCGGGGTGCTCCTGGCGGCGGCCGCGATCGTGATCTTCCTGGAACGCCGCCGTCAGAAGATCCCGTTCCGCGCGTCGTATTTCGTCGGGATGGCCATGGAGAGCGTGGTGTACGCTCTCCTCTTCGGCGGCATCGTCGGGACGCTGACGCAGTGGGTGCTACACGGGGCGAGCTTCGCGCTCGCCGTGCAGGAGAGCCCCATGTCCACGCTGCCGCTGCGCGACGCGGTGGTGCTCTCGCTCGGCGCCGGGGTGTACGAGGAGCTCGCCTTCCGAGTCATCCTGGTCGGCGGGATGTTCGCGGTGTTCCGCGGCAGCGGGTTGCGCCGGAAGCGGGCGGGGGTCTTCGCCGCGATCCTGGCGGCGCTGATGTTCTCCGCCTTCCACTACATCGGTCCGTACGGCGACGCCTGGGCGCTTCAGTCCTTTCTGTTCCGCGCGCTTGCCGGGCTGGCATTCAGCGTGCTGTTCCTCGTGCGCGGTTTCGGCGTCACCGCGTGGACCCACGCCCTGTACGACATCTTCCTCTTTCTCGTCCGAGGCGGTTGAGCCGCTTCGCGTCGAGCACCGGAGAGCGGTACCCATGAAGCCCGACAACCATTTCGAGCCGTCCGACGATCCCAAGGACATCGGCGGCACCGTCGAGACGCTGCGCGGCGGCCGCTCGGAGATCCTGCGGGACTGGGTGGACCGGGTGCGTGACAACCGGGCGATCAAGTCCGGGGAGACGTTGAGCGATCCGCTCCTCCTGGATCACATCCCGCAGCTCTTCGACGCCATCCTGGACCGGCTCTCGGTCAACCGGTCGAGGGAAGACGCGGAGCAGTTCGCGGCCGTGCACGGCTTCACGCGTCGGATCACCGGCTACGACATCGTGGAAACGGCGATCGAGCTGCTGATGTTCCGCCGTTCTATATGGGCCCACCTCACCGCCGTGGAGGCTTCCATCGAGGGAGCGTACTTCGCGATGGAGCGCATCGACGGAATGGTGGACCGGGCGGTGATCTCCAGCTTGAGAGCCTACCTCGACCCGGGCGCTCGCATGCTCGAGCGCCGCTCGTTGGACGACGCGGACGAAGAGCTGGAGGAGTGAGCGACGGGGACTCGGCTCCGGGGCCCGGCCGATCGGTCGGGCCTTTCCGTTTCCGCCCCGTAGTCTGTTATCTTTGCCGGTATGAAACGCAAAACGATGCTACTCGCGGCGCTGGCCCTGCTGGCGCCTCCCGGCGCCCTCGCTCAGGGCCCCGCGCCGCAGCTCACCTGGAACGACGAAAGGGCGCTCGACCTTGTCGAACGCGCCCAGGCAAGGCGAAGCGCCGCGACGGCTGATACCGGGCTGGTAAACTTCCAGGCCGACGCCCGGCTGTACGTCTACTTCTACCTCGACCGTCCCGACACCGGCGAGCGGAACCTCGTGAAGACCGACCAGCTGGCGCTGGATGTCTTCTGGGCCGCTCCCAATCGCGTCAAGCAGCGCATCGTCGGATGGCGCGACGCGAAATCGCTCCCGACCAACATCAACTACCACCTGGACCACCTCACGGTGGTTCTCGAGAACTTCGGTAACGAGATCCGGCTCGGGGACGGCGATGAGGTGCGCGGAGTCCCCCATCCGGCGGCCGGCGGCGCGGAGGCGATCTACGACTACCGCCTCGCGGACTCGCTGACGCTGCAGCTACCCGGGATCACCGAGCCGCTCCGCGTCTACGAGGTGCAGGTGAGGCCGAAGGACCCCTCGCGAGCGGCATTCGTTGGCTCGGTGTTCGTCGACCGGCGTGCGGGCGATATCGTGCGGATGGATTTCACCTTCACCCGCTCTTCTTATATCGACCGGTACCTGGACTACATTAACATCTCCCTGGACAACGGCCTCTGGCGCGGCCGCTCCTGGCTCCCGAACCAGCAGCGGGTCGAGATCCGGCGGCGCATCCCGATCCTCGACATTCCGGCGGGGTCGGTGATCCGCGCGACGATGCGGGTGGGCAACTACCGGTTCAACCAGCCGCTTCCGCCGCAGACCTTCGCCGGTCCGAGCGTCGTAGCCGTTCCGAGGGCACAGCGAGAGGCGTTCGCGTTCGAGGAGGAGCTGCTGGCGGAGGTCAGGGAGGAGGGGATCGGGCCCGAGGTAGAGCTCGGCGAGATAAGACGGGATGCGGCGGCTCTGGTGCGGGCGCAGGCGCTGGAGAGGGCGGGTAGCGCCGGACTGCGCATCCCGGCGGTGTCCGACGTCTTCCGCTTCAACCGGGCCGAGGGGCTGGTGCTCAGCGCGGGCGCGCGGCTGACGCCGGTACCCGCGCCGGTGCGCGTCTCCGTGCAGGGCGGATACGCGTTCGGCGCCGGCCACCCGCTCGCCTCGCTCGAAGCCCGTATCGGGCTCGGGCGCGGCACTCTCACCGGCTCGCTCTACCACAACCGACCCCGCGACATCGGCCCCGTACCGGCGGCTTCCGGCGCGCTGAACACGCTCTCCTCGCTCCTGGCGGGCGAGGACTACCTGGATCTCTACTTCAACCGCGGGGCGCAGCTCGGCTTCGAGCGGCCGCTGACCGGCGCCTGGTCGATCGCTGCGGACCTGCGCGCGGAGTCGCAGCGGTCCGCTGAGCGGGGGACCGATTTTTCGCTTTTCGGTGGCTTCCGGCCGGTGCGCCTCACGGATGATGCCGAGCTGACCGTCGCCGGCGGGCTCGGCATTCGGCGGCAGAGCGTCGCTGAGGCCGCGCGCTGGTGGAGCGGGCAGCTGCGCGCGTACGGCGGCTCCGCGAAGCTTCGTGACCCGGGCTGCGTCCCGGGGGTAGCCAGCTGCGACGGATCGCTCCGCTTCCTGAAGCCCCGGGCCGACGCCGCGTGGGGCCGGCGCTGGACGCCGCGCGACGCCGAGCTGCGCCTGACCGGCAGCGCCGGCTCCGCGGTCGGCGACCTCCCTGCACAGGAGGTTTACCTCATCGGCGGGCGCGGCACCGTCGCCGGCTACCCGTTCCGCGCCTATGGCGGCGACAGCTATCTCGTAGCGAACGCCGCCCTGTCCGGACAGCTGGCGGCGCCCTGGGTCCGCGGCCGCATCCTCGCCGCCGCGGGTTGGGCTGACCGTGGCGCGGCGGAGCTCTCGCCGCTCGCCCGGCGCACCGTCCGGCCGACCGGCGGCGTCCGACCCAGCGTCGGAATCGGGCTCGGCATCTTCCACGACATCCTGCAGGTCGACCTCTCGCGCGGACTCGCCTCGGACGGACAGTGGGAGATCGTAGTGGAGGCGAACGCGTCGTTCTGGGATTTCCTGTGAGGAGGCTGTCCGTTATCCGCTATGCGTTATCAGCCGTCGGGGTGTTCCCGGACCGCCTCGAGTGTCGATCCGGAGCAGGAGAAAAACGGATAGCGGATAACGGATAGCGGATGGCCCTCCCTGGCACCTGTCTTGCTCTAGTCGGCGGCGTCCGTGAACCCGTATTTGCAGAAAAATGAAGCATTCCCT
>JAHWJV010000211.1 GCA_019348265.1 Gemmatimonadota bacterium | reverse complement strand
GCGGAGTATCGACTGGGCGGTAGCGGCTGACGAAATAGTCAAACTCCGGGCGCTGCACGACCTGCCCCGCCACACCCGCCCGGGCGCCCTGCTGCCCCGTCACCAACGACGGCGCGGCCAATACCAATCCCACGCCCAGCACAAGACGAAAGATCGTACGCATGGGTTACCTCCTTCAGCTCCTCTGGTCAGTTCCTCCGATCGTTGAAACTCGGTCGGCCAGGGGCTCTGCGCCCCCGGCCGTACGGCGATAATGCCCGTCTAGTGAACTTCCGTGCCGCCGTCCACCTGGCGGTTGACGTCGGCGCCCTGGATCTCGATCCGGCGGCGGCGCGCCTTCTCGCTCTTGGGGATCGTCACCGTCAGCACGCCGTTCTCGAAGCGCGCGATGATGCCGTCCTGGTTCACGTCCCTGGGAAGCACGAAGGCGCGGTTGAACCGGCCGTAGCGGCGCTCCGCGAGGTGGAAGGCTTTGCGGTCGTCACCCTCGCCCCACTGGGAGCGGCGCTCGCCGTTGATCGTGAGCAGGTTGTTCTCGAGGATGAGCTCGATGTCGCCCGGCGTGCACCCCGGCACGTCGACCACGACCATGATGTCCTTCTCCGTCTCCACCACGTCCGCCTCCGGCGCACCGAGCAGGCCGCGGGTGCTGTTGCCGCGCGGAGCAGGGCGCAGGAACTCCTCGAAGAGCGGAGCGAAGACGTCGGGCGTATTGGGGAACCGGCTGACTGCCATAAAGCACCTCCTGAGGCAAGCAAAGTGGTCCGTGACAATCGGGATTGAATCGCGTTTGATCCCGCTGGTGTCCCCTGAATTTTGCAACCGCTGTACCAGCCCGGGAGCGCGTTTTCTTTGTCGATCTGGCAAGCCGGTTTGCCACCGTGGCAGACTGGTTGCGAAGGTGACAGAGTGGACGCGGGAGGTCGCTCCTCCCGTGGCGAACGCCATGCGCACGGTCCGCGTGCCCCCGTCCACTCACTGAACCGGAGGAGAACCCGTGTCCCCTGAGCAGAACGATCCCGCCCCCGACTTTGCCCTCCCCGCGGACGACGGCTCCGTCGTGAAGCTGAGCCACCTGCGCGGGCAGCGGGTAATCCTCTTCTTTTACCCGCGCGCCGACACGCCGGGGTGTACGATCGAGGCGTGCGAGTTCCGGGACATGACCCCGCAGATCCAGGAGAAGGGGGCGCTGGTGTTCGGGCTGAGCCCGGACCCGGTGGAGGACGTCCGGAAGTTCCGCGAGAAGTTCAACCTCCCGTACCGGCTGCTGGCGGACGCCGACCACTCCGTTGCTGAGAGCTACGGCGTCTGGAAGGAGAAGACCAACTTCGGAAAGACGTACTGGGGAGTGGCCCGCACGACCTTCCTCGTGGACGAGCAGGGGAAGATCGAGCGGGTGTACGAGAAGGTGAACCCCGAGGGCCACGCCGCGAGCGTGCTTGGAGGTCTGGAACGTTAGCCGGTGGCGTGACGGGCGAGGCGGTGAGCCCCCGTCACGCCTCGGCAGGGGTGCGTATCACGAGTGCGTCGGAAACCACGTGCCGCACCACGTTCTCCGCGACACTCCCCAGCAGCAGATGCGAGATTCCCGTCCTGGCATGCGTGCCTAGAACGATGAGGTCCGAGGGCCAATCGGCTGCCTCGGCTACGATCTCTTCCGCCGGCGCCCCGATCCGCACTACAGGCTGGACCACGATCCCGCTGGCGGGCAGCCTGGCGATGAAAGCGTCCAGCTCCGCCTGCGCGCGCTGCCGCAGCTCGTCGTCGTCGATGGGCGCGATCTCCCCGGTGACGCCGGCGGCCGTGTAGAGACAGCGGCACGCGAAACCCTCGCCTCGGAACAGCTCCCGCACCAGCTCGATCGCCGAAGCGCACGCCGTCGCGCTGATCTCGGAGAGGTCGGTCGTCAGGAGCACCCTCGAGCCGCCAGCCGGGAGCGGCCGGCGCAGCACCAGGGTGGGAAACGGAACCTCGCGGATCGTCTTCTCCGTGGTGCTCCCGAGCAGGCCGCGGTGATGGGCGGCGCCGACGGCGACGAGATCGGCCCCGACGCTCTCCGCCACCTGCGCCACCGCGTGGTGGGCCGCACCGGGCTCGAGGTGAATCTCCACCGCGGGCGAGCCGCTTTCCGTCCCGAGCTGCGCGCGGATGCGCGTGGTGAGCGCCTCGTGTAGGGCACGCGTCTCCTCCGGGATGTTCCACAGCGGTACGGGCGGGAGCCCCGCCATCATGTCGGCGGCCGCGATGCCCATGCTCATCGCCGTTTCCGGCGGCGGGTACGCGTGGACCAGGTGCAGGGTCGAACCGACGCGCCGCGCCAGCTCGACAGAGTAGCGCAGCACCGGGTCGGGCCCATCGGGATCGGCTATGCCGGCGACGATCGTGCGGATCGCGGTCATCGTGGAACTCTCCTCCGTGAGGGATCCTGGAACCCGCGACCGCCTGCTGCGGCAATCGTGCCGAAATTCAGCAGTGACGAAGCCCCACCCGCCGGGTATGCCGGGGTGGGGCTTCGGAGGGGCAAGATCGTAAGCACCCTGCCGCGCGCGGGGTCAGGGCCCCAGCTTCGCGCCGAGGTGGGATCGATATGACTCGATGGTCTTGTCCAGGCGCTCGGCGGTGTTCAGGCAGACGTTCGCCACCGTCATCGCCTGCTGGAGCCTGTCGTTCGTCTCGTCCAGAAGCTCCTGCCGCTCCTGAAGCTCCTCGATCACTCTCGCGTCCGTGGAGGTCGGAGCCGTCATGAAGAAAACCAACAGGGCCATGATGATGCCCGTCACCGCGCCTTTCAGGAATGCACGCGTCTTCTCAACGTCCGCGCCCCCGTCGAAGACGATCACCTGCGCGGCGCGGTGCCTTCCCTTCCACTCCGCGATCTTCCGCAGGATAGTGTCCATCGTTGCGCCTCCAGTCTGCTGGATGCCAGCCGCCAGAAACTCCGGCGCTCGTGCGACCTGCCGCCTGACCCGGCGCGGTAGGAGCACGTCCCGACGCCCTTGAGTATCGACCGTTCGACCCGAAACACCCCGATCGGGCCGATCCGGCGGAGGCTCGGCGGCGATCCTTCGGGCGCAGCGCCCGGAGTCGTGAGGCGGTATATTCCGGGTCGTGCATCCTGATTTACCCTCGCTGGCGTTGTAGCGATGACCGATCGCATCCCCACAGTCTCGCCCTCCTGGCTTCGCGCCGTTCAGCTGGCGACCACGTCGCTGGACCTTTCCGAGTCGGTGACGGGGCTGCTGGCGGAGGCGGCATCATCCGGTGGAGCCCGGGCGGGGGTCGTTATCGAGGGCGGGAATCCGGTAGCCCGCGCGGCGTGGGGGTGCGAGCCTTCCGAGCTGAGCGCGCTGCTGGCGCCGGGTGGGGCGATCGGGCGCGCGATGCTGCGTCAGGACGAGTGGAGCGATCGGGTACTCCCCCTCAGCCGCACGGCGGCCGAGCCGGAGTGGGCGAACGGCTACGAGCATCTCCTGCTCGTCCCGCTGCGGGCACGGGGACTCACGTCCGGCGCCGTGGCGCTCCTCTACGATGGCGCTCGCGCCCCCTCGCCGGACGATTGCGACCAGGCGACGGTGTTCGCCGGCTTCCTCGCGCTGGTGCTGGAGAACGACCGCCTCTACGAGGACGCCCGCGCCGCCCAGCAGGCGCGCGATCACTTCCTCACCGCGCTGAACCACGAGATGCGGACACCGGCCACGGCCTTCATCCTCACGGCGGACCTGATCCGCAGCGCTGTCGCCAACCTCCCGCCGCGAGTCGACCGGCTGCTCCTCGATGCCGAGTCGCAGGTCACCTTGCTGGTGGAGGTGCTCCGCCGCGTCCTCGATCTCGGCAGCCTCGGCGCGCGCGTCGCCCAGGAGCGCTCGGACATCGTGCAGCCGCGCCAGGTGGTGGCCGACCTGATGCGTCGCCTGGAGCCGACCACCAAGCGGAAGAACCTGGCCCTCGCCCTCTACACCCCGCGCGACCTTCCTCCGCTGCAGACGGATTCCAGCCGCTTCACGCGCATCCTCATGCACCTCCTCTCCAACGCCATCAAGTACACGGCCGAGGGGCGGGTGGAGGTACGCCTGGAGAGAACCTCTCACCGGCTCGGCCGGGGTCGCTCCGAGCCGGTGCTCGCGATCCGCGTCAAGGACACGGGACGCGGCATTCCGCCGGAGGAGCTGCAGCGGATCTTCGAGCCCTTCACGCAGGTGGACGAGGGTGCGCGCACCGACTCGCGCAGCCGCGGCATCGGCCTGGGTCTACCGCTCGCGCAGCAGCTCGCCCGTACTCTCGGCGGAGACGTGACGCTGGAGAGCTCGCCCGGCGTGGGCACCACCGCGAGCCTCATCCTCCCCTATCACCAGCAGGCCGCCGGCGCGTGAGCGCCGCCGCCAGGCGAAAGAACCGGGACTGCGGCTGAGGGGGAGGATGCTGCTGCGGCGGCAAGAGGATTGCGACGGGAGGGTCTCACGCGCAGGGAGAAACGATCCCGCGCACTCCGACCCGCAACCGAACGAGGCTTACGTGGCGATCCGGTATCAGTCGCAGGACGGCAGGGAATGGTGGGTGACGCTCGAGGCGCCGGGCAAGGTTCTCTCCGTATCTCCCGAGCTGGAGAAGAGCGGGGCGTTGCTCCCGGAGCACCAGATCCAGATCGTCTTCACCTGCGGTGAGGAGCGACTGGCGGAGGAGTACACCGAGCTTGCGTTGCTGGAGGACCTCTCCCCGGGCGACCTCGACGAGTGGTTCGAGGCGGCGCTGAAGGGCGAAGGCGTCTGAGACGCGGCGGTGGCTTCCTCTGATCGGATGGCGCTCGTGCGCGGCGACATCACCGCTCTGGAACTCGACGCGCTGGTGAACGCGGCCAACTCTTCGTTGCTCGGTGGCGGCGGCGTCGACGGCGCGATCCACCGCGCCGCCGGGCCGGAGCTGCTCGAGGAATGCAGGAAGCTGGGCGGGTGCCTCACGGGAGAGGCGAGGATGACCGGCGGCTACCGCCTGCGCGCGCGCCGCGTCATCCACACCGTCGGCCCGATCTGGCGCGGGGGCGGGCATGGCGAGGCGGAGCTGCTGGCGTCCTGCTACCGGGCCAGCCTGGGGCTCGCCCTCGAAAACGGCGTCCGGAGCATCGCCTTCCCGGCGATCAGCTGCGGGGTGTATGGCTACCCGGTCGAGGACGCGACCGCGATCGCGGTGCGGGAGACGGCGGCTTTCCTCGAAGAGCACGAGCTCCCCGAGCGCGTGCTCTTCGCTTGCTTTGGCGACGAGGTATGCGCGGCGTACGAGCGGGCGCTCGCCCGCAGGGTACGCGTCGCGTGAGCACGGGCCGCGCGACGATCCGGGGCGCGCTCCTGCTCGTGTCCGCGCTGTCGGCCTGCGTTCCCGCGCCCGATCCTCGAACCAGCAGCGCGCCCGCCCGGGTCTCCGCCGCCCCCGTCTCCGCGACCACGCTGGAGCGCGAGGTCCATCAACTGGTGAACCGGCATCGCTCGCGGCGCGGACAGCCCGCTCTCCAGTACGACGACCGCGTCGCCGCGGCCGCGCGGGAGCACAGCGCCGCCATGGCCGAGCGTACCCGTCCCTTCAGCCACGAGGGCCTGGAGCAGCGAGGCAGCGCGATCGCCCGCTACCTCCCCTACCACGGCCTCGCGGAGAACGTGGCGTACGACAGCCGCGTCGGCCCCACCCTCGGATCCCTGATCGTCGCCGGCTGGATCGACAGCCCGCCTCACCGCCAGAACATCGAGGGAAGCTTCGACGTCACCGGCATCGGGATCGCGCAGGGCCGAGACGGGGTGGTTTACGCCACGCAGCTGTTCGTAAGACGATAGTTCAGAGTTCGAAGTTCGAAGTGCAAAGGTCGAAGTAACTCAACGCGGTTACTCGAACTTTGCACTTTGAAACTTTGAACTTCCGAGCCCCATCCCGACGCTAATCGCTTTTCCCCTGCTCCTTCGGGATCAGCTTTTCCAGCTTGTCCCCGTGAACCTTCAGGGATCCCTCCTGCCCCTCCGCCGGCGCCAGGTCATCGCTCGCCGACTGGCGGTCCGAGCCCGGGGTCTGGTCCTGACGTTTGCCTGTTTGATCGCGCTCTGACATGCGGCCTCCTCGGTACGCGGTGGTGACGCTCTGAGCCCCGGTGCCCCGCGCAGGAGGCGGGCCAGGAAGATAGGGAACGGGCAAGAGGTAAGAGAAACAGCCTGTCCGGCGCAGCAGGGCCACATCGAACATGCTGTCGGCCCCTGCTCGTCCGGCCCTGCCGGGGATCCGGGCGGAACGATTCGTTACACCGCCTCGGGGCCTTGAATCGCCAGCCCGGCGGACCGAACTTTCCCGCACCCATGATTTCGGCGCCGATCCCAAGGTCGTGCTGGTGGGCGAGTGCATCGTCGGCGCCCGCGCTGCCCCCGGCACCACCCATCATCGGCGCACCGAAGCGCGTGGCGAACATCCACT
>JAHWJV010000210.1 GCA_019348265.1 Gemmatimonadota bacterium | reverse complement strand
CTCGCCAGCTTGACTGCTCCGCTGGTGGCGGACGAAGCCGCAGCGCAAGCACCGCAGGGACAGGCGACGAACGCCTTCGAAACGCTCCCTCCGGACGCGGCCGAGCCTGGGCCCGACCGCCGCTCGCAGTCCGGTCTTCCCGAGGACTCGGTTGGGATCGCATCGCGAGAGGCACTCTGGCCACCCGCAGCGCCTCACCAGGATGAAGACGATGGAGGTGAGTGGTACAATCGCCGCCTGACCATCCACCGATACGCTGCGTGGGGCGCAGTGGCGGCTTTCCCCGTGGAGATCTACACCGGCTGGCGTCTTCGCAGCGCGGGAGCGGATCCGGGATGGGTGCGGGACACGCACCGCGCGACGGTCTGGGTACTCGGCGGCACCTTCGCCGTGAACACGGTGACCGGTGCGTGGAACTGGTGGGACGGTCGGAAGGAGCCGGAGGGGCGTGGCTGGCGTGCCGCCCATGCACTGGTGATGGTGTCCGCTGACGCCGCGATGTTCGCCACTGCGCGGGCGGGCCAGGCGCGCGCGCGGGGCGAGGGAGGAAAGTGGCACCGGGAGCTGGCCTTCACCACGGCGGGCCTGACGACCATCGGGCACCTGATGATGCTCACCCCGATCCGCCGCGATTGAGACGCCATGGACACGCTTTTGACGACACTCGCCGGCTGGTTGGAGCCGTGGGCGACGCTCCACGGGGACTCCGTCGGGCTGCAGACCGGCGTGGTATTCGTGCACCTGGCCGGGCTGCTGATCGGGGGCGGGGGTGCGGTGGCGGAGGATCTCGGCACCCTGCGGGTCGCCCGCGGAGATCCGGCTCGCCGGGGCGAGCGGCTGAACCTTCTCGGCATCGCGCATCGGACCGTTGTGTTCGGGCTCGCGCTTTCCGCCGCCACGGGCGCTCTGATGCTGGGAGCAGACTTCGAGGCCATGGCCGGATCGGCCGTGTTCTGGGTCAAGATGGGCCTGGTCGCGGCCCTGCTCGCCAACGGCGCGCTGATGATGCGGGCGGAAACGGGCGCACGGAGCCCCGGACCTGATGGAGCGCGCGCCTGGCGGATGTTGACCCGCGCCGCCGGTGCAAGCGCATTGCTATGGTTTCTGATCCTGTTCGTGAGCGTGCTGCTCAGGCAGAGCGCCTGATTCACCCCTGGAGAACCGATGATGCTCGACGAATCTACGCCCGAATGCGACGCCTGCCCGCTGGACCGTCGCGGATTTCTGGGCCAGGCCTTCTTCGCGATCCTGGCCGCTTCCGGCATGAGCAGCGTCACCGCTACCGCCGCGCTCGCCCTCGAAGGGAGCGAGGCCACCTACTCGATTCCCGCCAGGGACGGTGTCGAGATCGACAAAAAGGGGGAAGTCATACTGGTCCGGGATAAGGGAGTGGTCTACGCCTTTGCGCTGTCGTGCCCGCACCAGAAGCAGTCGCTGCGCTGGAAGGAGGCTCAAGGGCGCTTCGAGTGCCCGAAGCACAGGAGCAAGTACCAGCCAAACGGGAGCTTTATTGCGGGGCGGGCAACCCGGGCGATGGACCGCCACCCGATCCGCCGCGAGGGCGATATCGTGCGGGTCGACCTCACCTTGAAGGTTCGTCGCGACGAGGAACCGGAGCGGTGGGAATCGGAGCAGGTCAGGGTGGGATAAGGAGAGGGGGCGAGGACGAATCACACCCTCGGCGCCTGTGGCACATCAATCGCAACGGTTTTTCGTTCCGCCTAGCGAGCCATAAACTCAGCGACGAAAGAGCCATGGCGAAGAGCAACGATTTGATGGGATCGACAGCCGCGGTCGCTGTAACGGCCGCCCTCTTCTCGCCGCGGATGCGGGGCATATTACACAGCGGCGCGGTACAGGGGCTCGCGGGAGTGCTGATCGCGGGTGACGCCGTTTCTTCGTTCGCCCGGGGGATCGCGCGAGGCCTTCAGGCGGAACAACCGCGAGCACGACCGAACGCCTCGGCTACGGATGCGGCGCAGGACGCGGCCCGAGAAGCGGCTGCGGCGGCGCTTCAAGCTGCGGCAGCCGCTCAGGGCCCAGCCGCGAGCCAGGGGCGATCTTCACGCGTGCGGAAGACCGCAGCGAAGTCGAAACCATCCGGAGAGCCTGAAGGGGGCGCATCCTGATGGAGCAACCGCAAGACGGCGGTGCGCCCAACTCGGCAGTCGGCCGTGCCGCCGACTTGGGCGAGCGTCTCGGGCGCCTCACCTCCATGGCGCTCCGGCGCGTCGAGGAAATAGCGAGGAACGGGATTCCGGGCCCGGCAACATCGCGTCCTGGTGCCGTCGCCCCGGATGAAAAGACGACTGGGGTGCCATCCGACGCGTCGGCCACGGAGCGCGCCGAGGAGTTGCTGGCGGGTATGGGCGGAGCGCTCGGGAACCTGGTGCAAGTGGCGGGTCCGGGCATCCGCAAGTTCGTAGCGTTAGCACAGGAGGAGGCGGAGGACATCTGGGCGGAAGCGCAGGACCTTCGACGGTCGAACAGTCGCGGCTCCGATTGAGGTTACAGCCAGGCGGCCGGCTGGCGCGACCTACCGATCACGGCACCAGACGGGTCCCGTGAGCGCCGCGGCTGCCGTGGAAGCGCGGCCGATCCACTCGACCACGGGTCGGCTGCGGGTGCATCTGCCCGGATGGTCGGGAGCGCTCCCGCAGGGGCTCGAAGCTCGCCTTCTGGCGGAGCACGGGGTGCGGCGCGTGCAGGCGAACGCGCTGACGGGGAACGTTCTGGTACACTTCGACCCTGGCTCGACGGACGAGGAGCGCGTGCTCGCGGCGGTGCGGGCGGTCGAGCTGAAGCGATCCGGTACGCCGGAGGAAGCACGGCCGCCGCGGAGCATACCCGTGGGGCGGCGGAAGGGGATCGGGCGGGCGAGAATCCCCGTCCGTGGGCTGGACCGAGATCCGCATTTGGCTGCGGCCGTCGTGGAGAGGCTCGAGCGCAGACCGGGCGTCCGGGCCACCGCGAACCCGCTCACCGGCCGGGTTCTCGTAGAGTTCTCCGAGGCCGAGACCGGCCTGCAGGAGCTGATCGCCGAAGCAGCCGCCCTGGAGCTCCCCGACAGCCCGGGCGAGCTCCCGCCAGCCCATCCACTGGACCGGGGGCCCCTGCTTCGGAGCGCGGTGCCAGCGGTCGGAGCGGCCGCGGGCCTGGGGTGGGTCGCGATGCGCCGGTTGGCCGGGTCCTCCGCAGCGCCGCGCGGCGCGAGCGCGGCCGGGGCGGTGGCTGCGGTGATCGGGCTCGTGCAGGCTTTTCCGGCGGTTCGGAGGAGGCTCGACAGTGTTCTCCCACCGGACGCAGCCGATCTGCTTCTTAGCGGGGCCGCGATAATCAGCCTCTCGCTCTCCGGTGGTGCGGTCGGGCTGATACTCGGCGGCGCGGAGTCGCTGCGCCTGCTTTCGGCGGTGCGCGCCCGACGCGCGGCGTGGCGCCGGTACGAGGAGAGGCTGGCGGGTGCCCCGCGAGCAGTGCCAGGCGCGGTTTTGAGCCTCGAGTCGGGGGAGAGAACGCCGCTCCCCGCCCGGGTAGTGGAGGGGACCGGCACGGCGATCGGCTTCGATGGCCTCCCGATCGGCCTCGCGCCGGGCGACCGCGTGCCCGCCGGCGCTCGACTTCACGGGGGACCCTTTACGCTGGAGGTGCAGTCACCCGCGGCGTTCGAGCCGGCGCCCCGTCTCAGGCCGGCGGCGGAATCGGGGTACGAGCGCTACGTGCGGGCCGTGGCGCCGCTCTCTCTCGGATACGCGGCGGCTACCCTCCTCCTGACCCGCTCCCCGGGCCGGGCGTTCGCCGCTTTGCTGCTGGTCAATCCTCGCGCCGCCATCATCGGCGTCGAGGCGGCGGACGCCGGTGCATCGGCCCGCGCGTCGAGGTCCGGGGCGACTGTAGTAGGAACGCGACCAGATCGGCCGATTCGCCTCCCTCGTGTCCTCCTCTTCGAGAGCCCGCGGCTTCTCGCCGACGGATATGTGGTCGGCAACGTCGTCCCACTGGCCGAAGGATACGACGCGGCGCAGGTCCTCCGCCTGTCGGCCGGGGTTGCCGCCGCGGCAGGATCTCCGTGGGGCAGCGCTTTCAAGGTGATGGGCGCCGACGCGGACGCTGATGGAGCCTACGACGGCAGAACCGCGACCGCACGCATCGCGGAGGCCTACCATTCCCTCGGACCCATCGACGAGGAAGCCGGCTTGCAGGCCTCCATCCGGCTGCAGCACCCCGGCGCGTGTCTCCTCCTTCTCCGGCGAGGGCCCGAACAGGAGCGGCTCGGAGTGGTCGTGCTGCGGCCGCGGGTTTCACCGCACCTGGAGGGACTGGTCGAGCTTTGCCAGCGGCAGGGGGTCGAGATCGGGGTGCTCACGGGCGGTGACCGCGACGCCGCCGAGTCGCTCGCGGCGAGAGCCGGGGTGTCGCTGGTCGAGGCGGCGGACCCGGTCGAGGCAGTCCGTGTGAGGCAGAATGAAGGAGTACGCGTGGCCTTCGTCGGCGACGGGCCGGGGAGCGCCGCGGCATTCGCGGCATGCGACCTCGCCATCGGCATCACCGACTTCCGGAGCCATTTCCTCGCACGAGCCGACCTGCTCGCTCCGGATCTGCGCGCGGTGGCGGACATCCTCGCAGCCGGTGCCCGTCGCGACGCGGCGGTCGGCGACTCGATCGGCCTCTCGCTCGCCGCGAACGGCATGGGGGCCGTGTGGGGCCTGCGGGCGGCACCCGGGATCGACCGCGCCTCCCTCCTCGTGCAGGTCGCCGCCCTGGGGGCGATCACCGCGGGATTGCTGCGGCTGCAAGGTGGCGAACGCCCGTCGTCCTCGCTGTCGGAGCTCGCGGACCCGCATCCCGAGCGGTGGGGACGCCGGAGTCTTCAGGGCGTGCTGCACGCCCTGAACACGACGGAGTTGGGCCTCACGACCGCCGAGGCGGCGGAGCGCCGCCGTGCGGTGCAGCCGGCCGTCAGGCG
Organism: Gemmatimonadota bacterium; assembly: GCA_019348265.1. Lineage (GTDB taxonomy): Bacteria > Gemmatimonadota > Gemmatimonadetes > Longimicrobiales > Longimicrobiaceae > JAHWJV01. Next base: position 1,486 of record JAHWJV010000210.1, on the reverse strand, counting down.
CAGCGGGGTGCAGACCGCCGTATTGGACCAGCTCCGTTCCCCGTTAACGGCGATCCTGGGCGCGGGCGCGGGCCTGTCGCTCTTCCTCGGAGAGACGGCCGAACTGGTGATGATCGGTGCGATGCTGGCCGCGAACATCGCCGCGGGTGCTTGGCAGGAGCACCAGAGCGATCGGGCGGCGGAAGCGCTGCAGGAGATGGGCGCGGCGGTCGCGCGCGTGCTGCGGGACGGCCGCGTGGTGATGCTACCGGCTGGCGAGGTAGTGCCGGGGGATGTGCTTGTGCTCGCGCGTGGCGACCGGGTGGTGGCCGACGCACGCTTGCTGAGCGCCGAGGGGTTGGAGGTAGACGAGGCGGCCCTGACCGGCGAGTCGCTGCCGGTCGCCAAAACCCCCGCCGGTAGTGTAGACGCGAGCCGAATGGTGCTGGAGGGGAGCGACGTGGTGGTGGGCACGGGGCGGGCCGTGGTGGTGGCGGTCGGCCGGCAGACGCGGATGGGGGCCACCGCCGCCGCGCTGGCTATGGAGGAGCCGCAGCGACAGACTCCCCTGACGACGCGGCTCAACGAGATGCTGCGGCTCGTACTGCCGATCGCGGCCGCAGGCGGTGGGATCGTGGCTCTTTCCGGGCTTCTGCGCCGGCAACCGCTCGGTCCACAGCTCGCGCTGGGCGCTACCGTGGCGCTGACCGCGGTCCCCGAAGGTCTGCCGCTCCTGGCCGCGATGGGCGAAGCCGCGGTCGCTCGGCGCCTGGCCGGCCGCAACGCGCTCGTGCACCGGCCCTCGGCCATCGAGGCACTCGGACGAGTGGACGTCGTCTGCACGGACAAGACCGGCACGCTGACCGAGGGACGGCTGGCCCTCGCCGTCGTCTCGGACTTCGAGCGCGAAGTCAGCTTCACCTCCACACTTCCGACGAACCTGCACCGCGTGCTGCTCACCGCCGCGCTGGCCGGCCCGCATCCGGATGCTCCGGACGCGGACACGGATCCGACCGACGCCGCGGTGACGCGGGCAGCCAGGGAGATCGGCCTGGCCGAGCTGCTTCGGGTCGAGCGCCAGGGGAAGTCGGCCTTCCGTTCGGCTCTCTCCTTCCACTCCGCGGTCGCGCAGGGACGGCTCTACGTGGAAGGGGCAGCGGAAGCGCTCGTCCCGCGGTGCAGCCATTTGCTCCACGATGGAGGGGAGCGTCTCCTGGACGCGGCCGGCCGGCGCGAGCTCCTGGCTCGCGCCAGGAGGCTCGGCGAGCAGGGTCTGCGCGTGCTGATGGTCGCGGAAGGCACCCCGGAGAGGCCGCTGGACGACCCGCACGGCCTCGTCGCTCAGAACACGGCCATCAACGGCGAGCGCGGCCGGGGTGGGATGACGAAGGTTTTGTCCACGCATCGCGCGCGATGCCCAAGCCTCGAAATATTCTTGGATCTGCTCGCCGATAAGGCGTTGCGTGACTGGCCGAAGCTCGGCAGTCGGGTTGCCGTTGAGCGGCAA
>JAHWJV010000020.1 GCA_019348265.1 Gemmatimonadota bacterium | reverse complement strand
GGTTTCATCATGCGCCGGTCTGGAGCGAGCCGCTCGCGTGCGCCCAATCGGTACGCTCCGGTAGCGGCGAGGAATCGTTTACGCGACGCGAAGTGATCGCGCCACGGGAGTAGCTGGACGAAGTCGCCTCCCTCGCCGGAGTCGAGTGCATGCGCAGTGCCGTCTCGCCCACTCGAGCTCGGCGCGCGCCGCTACGCCCGTGAGCGGCGCAGGAGCCAGACCCCCACGCGTCGGACCTGGAGCATGTCGCGCGCGGCGCCTACGAGCGACGACGCAGGGGCGAGCTGTGTCTCTCGATGGCGCGCGAAGGCTTCAAGGTCACAGCGCCGGAGTGATCACGATGTTGCGGAAGTCCACAGGCCCGTGATCGCCCTGGAGGAGCAGCGGTCCAGGAGCGCCCTCGTTGCTGTCGAGCGCTCCGCCGGTGATCCCCGGAATCTCCCTGTCGCAGATCACCGTCTGCCCGTTGAGCACCACCGTGACCATGCGCCCTACCAGGGTGATGTCCATGGTCTGCCATTCGCCCGCCGGGCGTGCGGCGATCCGGCTGGGTGCGATGAACCCGTAGACGGCGCCGATCACGCCGTAGTCGGGTTCCGCATCGGGGCCGCGGGCGTCCTCGATCTGGACCTCATAGCGCCCACGGAGGTACACGCCGCTGTTGCTCGCCGGTGGGTGCCGGAACTCGAGGTGCAGCTTGAAATCGTTGAAGCTCCGCTCCGTGGCGAGGTTCCCTCCCGACTTCCGGTTCCGGAGCACGCCGTCCACCACTTCCCACTCGTTCGTCCCGCCGATGAGCCGCCAGCCCGTCAGGTCGCGCGCCCCGAGCAGACGGATCGGCGCGCCCCACTTCGGCTCGCCGGTCCGCCGCAGCGAGGGCGCGCGCGTCCCCCTCCAGGCTACGACGCGTCCATCTCCGAGCGTCATCGTTCCTTTCAACGAGTCGCCCTCCAGACGGGCGACGAACGTTTGATCTCCCGGCGTCGACTCCCACTGCGGCGGAATGGAAAAGCGCATCTCGCCATCGCGGAAGTCGACTCGAGAGATCGGCCGAGCGCTCCCGCCTACCCCCACGAACTGCCCAACCAGGGTTCTGCCCCCGGAGCGGTGCACCTCCAGCCAGCCGCTTCGGTTCAGGCCCGGCATGTCGATCGTGAGGTCCCAGCGTCCGACGATCGGCGGGAGCGCCGACTGCGCGGCGGCGGAATTCGCGACGAGCGTTACGATCGCAAGAAAACCGAGGACTCTCTTCACTGCGCCTCCAGCGTCGGGGTTAGCTGTCCACTCGAGCCCATTCTGAAGCCGCACGGGAGGGCGCGCAACAGTGAGCTCGCCGCGCGGGAGCGAGGGCTCGGACTCACACGGGCCGGTACGTCCGCCCGCTCTCTGTTTTCACTCGGAGGCAACGACATCGGTCACGGCTACTTCGCGCCCGCGAGGTTCCTGAGCCGGTCCGCGATCGCCGTCTCGAGCGCGCCGTTACTGCTGCAGGCAACACCGCCGCTCGATTCGTTGGATCTACCGAACGCCTGTACCTGGGTCTGGGCCATCGTTCCGCCCGAGGGGCCTGGCGTCAGCTGCGTGCGGACGAGAACGTAAACGTCGCGTGCCCCCGGGGCATGAGTAAGCGCCTCCAGCCGCGAGAGCACTGGCGGACTACTACCTCGTAGAGAAGGCTAGAGGGGTGAATACCCGCGCACAAGCCGCTCGGCCCAGAGCGATGGTAAAGCTTCGAACGCCGGTGATCGTGCAGCGCGGGACCCGCGCGCGCCGCTCCGGCGTATAGCGTGAACTCGCCGGCTCAGGCGCTCACGCAACGGTCCCGCGCCGTGGCGTACGACGTGCGCCAGAGTTCGCCGCGCAGGTCCGTCGGCCGTCCCACTCCAGCTGAGAACCACCACATGACTGTACGTCGTACGGCCGTCCGAGCCGCACAAGCCTGCCTGACCATTCTCATCGCCGCCTCCTGCGCCCGGGTGCAGGTGGAGCAACGCGTGCTGGTATTCGCCCCCTCGGACTCCGTCTCCCCGGGGGCGGTCGCCGCGGTGCAGGGGCTGGCGGAGCCCGGAGCCCTGGTGGTGGACGTGCGACAGAACCCGTCCGTGTTCGTGGAGGACAGCCTCGCGCGATACGACGCGGTGCTCTTCCTGGGCAGCTCGGCCGACTCGCTGAGCCGTCGCGCGCAGGTGGACCTGGAGCGCTTCGCCCAGGCGGGCGGCGGGGTGGTGGGAGTCGGCGCGCGGCCTTCGCCCGGCTGGGCCTGGTTCAACCAGGCGGTGGCGGATACCGCCGCCGGCACGGCGCGGCGCGAGACGCCGGGCGGCCGCGCCTTCCAGACCGAAGCCCCTGAGGATTACGCCGATCGGCGCTTCCTGAACCGCCTCCGCGGCGGCATCCGCTTCGCCGCGGCCGCGGGCGATCTCGACTATTCGAGGGCCAGCACCCAGCGCGTCCCCGACCCGACCCGCTTCGAGCAGCAGGTGCTCTCACAGGGGACGCTGGATGAGCCGACCGAGCTCGCCGTCGCCAGCGATGGCCGGGTCTTCTGGGCCGAGCGCAAGGGCGCGCTGAAGCTGTACGAGCCGACCACCGGCCAGACCCGCCAGATCGCCCAGCTGGACGTCACCTTCAGCGGAGAGGGATACAACTCCGAGAACGGGCTGATCGGCCTGGCGCTCGACCCCCGCTTCGCGGAGAATCGCTGGCTATACCTGAACTACACCGACGGCGATACCCTGAAGCACCGCGTCTCGCGCTTCACCTTCACCGGAGAAGGGATCGGCGAGGAGAAGGTGATGGTGGAGGTCCCCATCGACGACGGGTGCTGCCACACCGGGGGTTCGATGACCTTCGACGACCGCGGCAACCTGTTCATCTCGTACGGCGACAACACCAACCCGTTCGCGACCAGCTACGCGCCCATCGACAACACGCCGGGACGTAACCTGTGGGACGCACGCCGCAGCAGCGCCAACACGCAGGACCTGCGTGGAAAGATCCTGCGGATCACCCCGCGACCTGACGGCAGCTACGCCGTTCCGACGGGGAACCTGTTCTCCGACCCCGCGGTGGGGCGCCCGGAGATCTACACCATGGGGCACCGCAACCCGTACCGGATCAGCTACGACCGCCGCAGTGGATTCCTGTACTGGGGAGAGGTCGGGCCGGACGCGCGGGTGGACAGCATCTACGGTCCGAAGGGGTACGACGAGGTGAACCAGGCACGCCGGCCCGGGAACTTCGGCTGGCCGCTGTTGATCGCCGACAACAAGCGGTACCGGAGCCGCGACTTCGTGGCCGGTACCACCGGTGAGCTCTTCGACCCGGCGCGTCCCGCCAACGACGCGCCGCTGAACACCGGCGCCCGCGTGCTTCCGCCGGGTGAGCCCGCTCTGATCTGGTACCCGTACGACGCGAGCCGCGAGTTCCCGCTGCTGGGGGAGGGCGGACGCAACGCCATGGCCGCGTTCGTCTACCACTCGCAGGACTTCGCCGGCTCCGAGGTGCGTCTACCCAGCTATTACGACGGCAAGCTGATCCACTACGATTGGATCCGCGGCTGGATGATGGCGACCACTCTGGACGAGCAGGGCAACTACGTCCGGATGGAGCCGTTCCTGGGACATCTCAAGTTCGACCACCCGATCGACACCGCGCTCGGGCCGGACGGGGCGCTGTACGTGCTCGAGTACGGCACCTACTGGTTCGCGAAGAACCCGACCGCCCGCCTCACGCGCATCGTCTTCCACCCTGGCAACCGACCGCCGTCCGCGGAGATCGTGACGAGCCGCTCCGTGGGCGCCGCGCCGCTCGACGTGGAGCTATCCGCCACCGGCTCCTTGGACTTCGACGAGGGTGACGCGCTCAGCTACAGCTGGACGTTCTCTGACGGCACCACCGCCCAGGGCGCAACCGTGCGCCGCACCTTCTCGCAGCCCGGCGTGGTGACCGCGCGGCTGACCGTGCGCGACGCGTCCGGCGCGACGGGCCAGGCTGAGACCCAGGTCCAGGTCGGCAACGCGCCCCCGCAGGTCACGCTCCAGTTGAGCGGCAACCGCTCCTTCTTCTGGGACGAAGGCGGGCCGGTGAGTTACCAGGTCCAGGTGAGCGACCCGGAGGACGGGTCGCTGGGCAGCGGCATCACCCCGCAGCAGGTTCGCGTGACGCTGGACTACGCCGCGACGGCCGCGGCCCAGCCTTCGGTGCACGTGGGACACCAGCAGGTGGCGGAGCGCGTGCCCGCGGGCCTGACCGCAATTCAGGGAAGCGACTGTACCGGCTGTCACGCGGTAGATCGCGAGTCGGTGGGACCGAGCTTCACCGCGATCTCGCAGCGCCACGGGAGCCGGCCCGACGCGGTGGCCTACCTGGCCAGCAAGATCATCGGCGGGAGCGCGGGGGTCTGGGGAGATCGGGTGATGCCGGCGCACCCGACTCTGGCGCCCGACGTGGCGCAGGAGATGGCGCGCTACATCGCCTCGCTCACCCGCGCCGCGGCGTCGCTGCCCCCGCAGGGAACCGTGCAGCTCGACCAGCATCAGCCGGGGTCGACCGGCGCGTACGTGCTCAGCGCCATCTACTCCGACCAGCCGCGCAACGGAATCGGGCCGCTGCGTGGCACCGCGGAGGTCACGCTCCGCTCACCAGTCGTGCGCGCGGCCGACATCGGGACGGTGGAGTTCATCGGCACGGTCCCGGACAGCACGGCCGACGGCACGGTTAGGCCGGTAGCCACCGTTTTCCAGGGCGGCGCGAACCTGCACCTCGGGCGCATCGACCTCACTGGAGTGGGCGGGATGGAGCTCCAGATCCGTTCGCGCGGACACGCGTTCACCGTCGAGCTACGCGCCGGCGGGCCGGAGGGGACGGTGCTCGCAACCCACCCGGTGCAGGCGCCTGCCGCGGGCCGGTGGTTCGCGGTGCCCATGTCCCTGAGCGCGCCGGGCGAGCACGACCTATACCTCGTCTTCCGCTCCGCGGTGGAGGGGCTCGGCCAGTGGAATCCGCTGCTCCGGCTGGACGCGGTGCGCTTCCGGCGGGCATCCAGCCCATGACCGGTTGACGAGCCCGGCCGGGCCCGTAGCGTGGTCGGAGCTTCGGAATCCCGCCTGGCGACAAAAGTCGCGGCAACGAGCACGGCAAGTCGGCCTGCGCCGACTGACCGGCGGCGAGAACGGCCCGCGAAGCCGGGCTTGGGGCTCGTAGCAGCGACTTCAGTCGCCAGGGCTCGGATCCGGCACCCCCCGCTCGCGGCCGGGCGTTGGCCCTCCAGTGTCGCTCGAGATTCAGCCTATCCGCCGCAGCCCAGGTTCTGGTGCGCGGGGCAGCGGGCGGAATCAAATTCACACGTACAGCGCTCCACCTCCTGCACGGCCAGTACTTTCCTGAAGGGGAATACGCGCCGGGTCCTTAAAGAGCGGCTAACGAAACCGGTTCGGCCGGGTATGGGCGGGCAACGATGGAGAGCTTCGAGAGCGCGACTCCGTTACCCCGCCTCCTCGCCGTCTGGTCGCAGGCGGGGCCAGAAGTAGCGAGTGAGCTCCTCGTACACCGGGCGGCGGAAGGCGGCGACCGTCGCCGTCAGCTCATCCAGAAGCATCCATCTGTGAGCTCGGACTTCGCCGGGAGGCGGCTGCACCCGGGCTCCGGCAGCCATGCTGAAGAGGAACCAGCGGTGGCACTGTCCGCGTCCCGTCTTGGGACTTCGCAGCTCCGGCGGCAGCTCGTATCCGAGAAACACCGGGTGTTGATCGATCAGCGTGAGATCGGCCTGGACGATCCCCAGCTCCTCCTCGACCTCTCGATACGCTGCGGCCAGCAGAGGCTCGCCGTCGTCCACGCCACCCTGCGGGAGCTGCCATGCACCCCGGACATCCGACCGCTCCAGGGCGAGAACCTGCCCATCCAGGTTCGCGATCAGTGCCCCCACGCCGACTCTGAACGTCTCGCTCACAATCCGCTACACGGCGCGGCAGTCGGCGTACACCGCCCCCTCACCTCCCGCACCCGCTCGAAGTACCACCGGATGCCCGGCCGCTCGCGCGTACCCTCGCCGGCGAGGTCATCTTCTCGAGGACCCAGGTGGTCATGCAGCGTCGGTTCTGCACGTTCGTCGTCTTGATCGGGTCGAGCAACGCCGCGTTCAGGCGCTGGGTCCAATCGAGCAGCATCGCTTCGTCGACGACGAAGCGGTCGGTGCCGTCCGGGAGGCGCGCCCGCCGGGTCCCATCCACCTGGACCGGCGCTTCCAGGCCGATCACGGACGCGAGCCGCGCGAAGAACAAGCCGCCGGGACGCAGAACGCGCCACATATCCTGGAGCATGCGGCCGAAATGATCCTCGTCCTCTGCGAAATGGAGGACGGCGCTGCATACGACGGCGTCCATGCTCAGGGTCGGCCAGGGAAGCGAGTGCAGCTCGCCCACGCGGAACTGCTCGGCCGGTAACGACGGGGCGAGGCCGGCCGCCACGGCGCGTGCACGGTCGATCGCGCGCGGGTCGGAGTCGATGCCGAAAACGTCGAAGCCGGAACGGAGAAAATAGACGAGATTGCGGCCGCCCCCGCAGCCGGCGTCCAGGATGCGGCGCCGACCATCGAACCGTCCGCGAAGCAGCTGGTCGAAGAGATAGATGTCGATCTCACCAAAGCTGGCCGAGAGCTGGCTACTCGGATCCAATGATCGAATCGGTAATTTCTGAGATCGCGCGCGACCAGGCTGGCGCCCGCGTGCTCGGAGATGGGTTAGGTGAGAGCTTCCTGCACGTTCTCGCAGAGGTCCATCACCGCGGTCGCGCCGATTCCGATGGCGATTGCATCAGCCATACGGCGTGCATCGATACCCATGCTCCACCTCGACGTGAGAGGTGCCGGCCAACCATGGAATTGCAGAGACGCGCCGGCTGAGCCCGTGCTGATCAGGACAGAGTGCACGGTCCGCGGTGAATGTGGACGGAGGCACGCGGGCGGCACGCCACGCGCAGGAGCCGCGCGGGTTCTTCTCCGTTTCAGGTACCGGCGCTCCCCGGATCGCTACACGGCTACTTAGCCCGGGTCTCCTCCAGGGCCTGATACACCAGTATGGGCAGCCGCCCCCCGGTGCCCGATCCCCCCGGTAGCTCCTGCACCATGTACACCAGCACCAGCTTCTCCTGCGGGTCCACCAGGTACTGACTCCCATATGCTCCGCCCCATCCGAACGTACCGACCGACTCCACGCGGCCGAGGGCGCCCGGCTGATCCAGCGTGCGGAAGCCGAGGCTGAACCCCTCGCCGTTCGGTGAATAGAGGGCGCCGGTCTGATTGGTGGTCATGAGGTCCACCGTCTTGGGACCGAGGACGCGCACGCCATCGAGCTTCCCGCGCTCCAGCAGCATCTGGAGGAAGCGAGCATAGTCGCGGGCGGTCGAGAGCAGGCCGGCACCTCCCGAGAAGCTGGTTCTCGGTCCGTCGACGTAGTCGCCCTGGCCCCGCGGGCCGTCCGGTGAGCGGACCAGCCTGCCGTCGGAGCCGCGTGTGTAAACGGCAGTGAGTCGCTCGCGCTTCGCGGGTGGAAGGAAGAAGTGCGTGTCCTCCATCTTCAGCGGCGCCGTGATGCGCGTGCGGACGAACTGGTCCAGCGGCATCCCGGAGGCCCGTTCCACCACGCAGCCGAGGATGTCGGTATTGTAGCCGTAGACGTAGCGCTCTCCCGGTTGAGCGACGAAGGGCAGCGTCGCCAGGCGCTCCATCGTGGTACAGATGAGCTCGTCCTTGTTCGCCGTGTACCAACCGAACCCGGCGGCCGAGCCGAGACCCTTCGCGGCGTAGGCCGAGGCGACCAGGGAATCGGTGCCGTAGGAGATCCCCGCGGTGTGGGTGAGAAGATCGCGGAGCGTGATCTGACGGCGCGCGGGGGCGGTGGTGCCACCGCCGGCGCCGCCCACCGCTACCGTCGTCTGCCGATAGGCGGGGATGAAGCGGCTGACCGGATCGCTCAGCGCCAGCTTACCCTCCTCCGCGAGCGCGAGAACAGCCACGCTGGTGAGCGCCTTGGTCTGCGACGCTATGCGGAAGATGGAGCTCGGGGTCATCCGACGGCCCGCCTCCCGATCCGCCCAGCCGAACGCACGCTCGTAGACGGGACGGCCGTCGCGCAGGACGAGAACGACCGCGCCGGCGATCTCCTCGCGGTCTACGGCCCGCTGATAGAAGCTGTCGACGCGAGCGAGGCGCGCCAGGGAGAAGCCCGCCCGCCGCTCCGAAGCTGGCGCCGCCGAGGAGCCCTGCCCGGCAAGCGGGGCAGCGAAGGGGAGCAAGCCGGCAAGAAGTACCAGCATTCGACCGAAGCGGGGGGCGGACAGACGGGAGTGTACGAGAACGGGAGCAGTACCACGCATCGCTGTGTGTCCCAGATCAGGTGAGCAGGTCGAGGTTCGCAATGCGGCCTCCGCCTAGGTTCCGCAGAATGTGCGGTGCACCCGTTCGTGCTCCGCGGGCGGTTCGGTGTAGTGCGCGAAGGCGGGCTGGCTGTCGTAAGGTTTCGAGAGCACCGTCATGAGCTCCGCGAACGGGGAGAGATCGCCCTTGTCCTCCGCAGCGCGGATCACCGCTTCCACTCGATGGTTTCGCGGCACGTACGCGGGGTTCGTGGCGAGCATGGCGGCGCTGCGCGACGTGGGGTCGCCTGGCTCCTTCGCTAGCCGTTCGCGCCAGCGCGCCAGCCACGCATCGATAGCCGAGGGCTCGACGAAGAGGCTCGGCAGCGCCGCGTCCCCATCTTCGGAGGCGCTGGCCTCGCTCAAGCGGCGAAAGGTGAGCGTCCAGTCGGCCCGGTTCTCCGCCATCACCTGCAGCAGGTCCCCCGCGAGCGCAGGGTCTTCGTCGCGTGCCGTGAGGAGGCCGAGCTTGCGGTTCAGCCCCTGCTGGTAAGCACGCTCGAACGCCGGCATGAACGCCGCCAGCGACTCGTTTGCCTCGGCGACCGCCGCCTCCAGATCTTCGGACAGGAGGGGTAGGAGACACTCCGCGAGCCTGGCCATGTTCCACCCGGCGATCCCGGGCTGTTGGAAGTAGGCGTAGCGCCCGAACCTGTCGATCGAGCTGAAGACCGTCTCGGGGTCGTACTCGTCCATGAAGGCGCAGGGCCCGTAATCGATCGTTTCGCCGGCTACCGACGAGTTGTCGGTGTTCATCACGCCGTGGATGAACCCCACCATCTGCCACTGCGCGATGAGCGCGGCTTGCGCTCCGACCACCGCCACGAGAAAAGCATGGTAGGGGCGCGCCGCGTCTGCGGCATCCGGATAGTGCCGGGCGATGACGTGGTCGGCGAGCACCCGCACGCCCTCGGTATCGCCCCGGCTCGAGAAGAACTGGAAGGTCCCCACGCGGATGTGGCTCGAGGCGACACGGGTCAGCACCGCGCCGGGAAGCATTCTCTCCCGCACCACGCCCTCGCCGGTGGTTACGGCCCCCAGCGTCCGTGTCGTGGGGATGCCCAGCGCCGCCATCGCTTCGCTGACCACGTACTCGCGCAGCACCGGACCCAGCGCCGCCCTTCCGTCCCCGCCGCGCGAGAACGGCGTGCGCCCCGGCCCCTTCAGCTGCACGTCGCGCCTCACCCCGCCCCGGTCGATGAGCTCCCCGAGCAGGATCGCCCTCCCGTCACCGAGCTGCGGTACGAACTGCCCGAACTGGTGCCCCGCGTACGCCGTCGCGATCGGCTCGGCGGCCTCGGGAACGCGGTTCCCCGCCAGTACCTGCACCCCCTCCTCACCCGCGAGCCATTCCGGGTCGAGCCCCAGTTCGACCGCCAGAGGCGCATTCACCCCGATCAGCCGCGGCGCGGCCACCGGTGTCGGTGAGACGCGGGCGAAGAACCGCTCAGGGAGCCGGGCGTAGCTGTTGTCGAACGGAAAGTCCATCAAGATCGGTACTCCGGTTGTCCTGTCTTCGGGTCCACACGGCACCTTCGCCCCGGCTCCCATGCGGACCTCACTCGCACAAGCCGGGCCTCCAGGCGTGCTGTGATGCCCCCATCGTTTCAGGTGCGCGGAACCCCGCCGTCTCCTTCCGACCGTCGGGCGGCGTGGCACGGAGTCGCCATCCTGTGATGCGCGGCAACGGGTGGGCACGCTATGCTCGGCATGTTGCGGCGTTACAGGACGGAGCCGAGGAGCCAGTACAGCAGGATGAAGATCAGGACAGTGCTGATGCAGCCACCGCCCAACTTCTTGGCTCCGTACCCTGCAGCGCCCGCGCGAATCAGTCCGCTCATGAGAGTCTCCTTGAAGTAGAATGGATGTGACGGGCACCGCTTCGAACGGCGAGGTCTGGCCAGAGTGAAGCGGAACGGGGAGCTTTAGGGTTGGCTCCCTCCGGGATCTCGGACGAATGTTACCACCATGACCGCCTCGAGGGGAGGCGCGGTTTTCCTCGATACGGTGAGCGTTATCCGGTGAAGCGCCAGCTCGCCGACATGCACGCGAGCGGTCAGCCGCGCGCAGGGGTCAGCCGCGCCGCGGTTGGAACAACTCCACCGGGTTGCCCGATGGGTCGTCGAGGATGGCCTGGGCGCCTCCGGGCCCGGTCACGATTTTCGTTCGGAAGGTAACCCCAGCCGCACGCAGACGTGCAACCTCTTCCTCGAGATCGGTCACTTCCAGATGCAAGCGGTTCCAGCCGCCCGGTATCTGTTGGGTCCCGTCCGGTAACGAACGCTTTCCCGAGCTCCCTTCACCGCTGAGCAGGAGGCGCACCCCATCCCGGACCACCGATACGAAGGCCGGCGACGCATCCCGCTCCAGAGTGAAGCCGAGAAGCGTCGTATAGAAACGCATCGCAGCCGGGACGTCGTCGATGATGTAGCGTAGGCCCACCGTGCTCATGTGATGACCTCCTCATGGGTTGTCCAGGAGTCCTAGCGGAGAGGTTCAGCGGCGCACTCCCCTATGAACCCGAACATGAACGGGCCCCCGGTTCCACGTCGCCGTGCAGCCGGTGCAGGCGTGCGGGGGCGGGGATGCTCACCGCTCAACCTGGTACCAGCGCCAGAGAAACCCCAACCGGATCCTGAACGGCCCCATAAACGTATTCCCCACCCTTCCCCTGCAGCGCCTTGACGACTCTGCCCCCTTCCTCCTCCACCCGGCGAAGGCTTTCGGCGAGGTCGCCGACTGGCAGGTAGATCATCCAGACTGGTGGCAGATTCACGTTCACGCCGCGCGCGTGGCAGACCCCGGCGGCCGGGCTCCCATCACCGGCGAGCATGTTGTAGTCCACGTAACGCTCGCCCCCGTCCTCCATCTCCACGTTCTGCACCGCCCACCCGACGACCTGCCGATAGAAGTCGCAGGTCGCGGAGGCGTTGGAGACCGTCATGCGACCCATGCTCGTACCCGGCGGCGGCGATCCGGCTGGGGCGCCTGGAGGGATCGCCTCCACAGGAACGATCGGGATGATCCCGAACGCCGCGCCGTTCGGATCGCCCAGCACTGCCCACTGGCTCTTTCCAACATTGTCGGTGGAATGCATCAGGACGCTCCGCCCAGATCGACTGCACGTTGGACGCTTGTCGCCACATCGGCCCCTGGATGTGAGGCATCCATTGAAGCGGGAGTTGAGCATATTGCTCCGTCCGCCTGCCCAGGCCGATGATCGGGATGCCGGAGCTGTTCATGAGATCCTCCTCGCGCCACAGCGGCTTCTCACCTGTGCTGAGCACGCGTGAGTAGAAGCGTCTCTCCCGGTCGTGCTCGGGAACCGCGATGTCGGCGCTGAGGACGGCGCCCGGGCTCGGGACAAGCGATTGGCTCATGGGCTTGGTCATCGGTAGGCGTGGGATGAGGGCGGCATCGGGCTTCATCCTGGGGATCTTCCGAACATCTCTTCGAACTGTCGCGCGAGTGTCGGTCCCGTGCCGGTGTCTTCGTGCTTGAAGAAGACGTGGACCTCGGACCAGCCCTGTCCGCGAACGAAACTCTGCCACTCCTGGAGCTCCGCCTCGGTATAGGTGACCTGACGCAGTCGCAGATAGCCCCAGTCCGCAGTCGCGACCGGTGGAGTGTCTACATCCTCACCATGTGCGACGCATAGCGCTGCCGCGCGACCGCGGAGTGCGTCCAGGACGTCCTCCTCGAACCATGACGGATGGCGGAACTCGATCGCGACCCTGGCGTCCTTCGGCACGAGCTCGAGGAAGGTCTCGAGACGGGTCAGATTCTTTTTGAAGTTGGGCGGAAGCTGGAAGAGGACGGGACCCAGGCGCGCTTCGAGCGCAGCGGCAACTCGGAATAGCTGCGTGACCGGCTCAGCCACCTCGTTAAGGCGCTTTCGGTGCGTGATGAGTTGCGGGGCTTTGAGAGCGAACCTGAACCCGTCCGGCACATCGTCAGCCCACTCCCGCAGTACCGATTCCGTCGGCATTCGGAAGAAGGTGCTATTGATTTCAACGGCACGGAAGTGCTCCGCGTAGTAGCGCAACATCCCGGAGGAGGACAGCCCCTCCGGATAGAAGGTGCCATTCCACTCCTTGTATGCAAAGCCGCTGGTACCGATCGAGAGGTCCATGTCCAGTCGGGGTTTAGAAGCGGACGCCGGGTCGACTCGAGCGGCCGGGGTTCACTCTCAGAATAGTTGGAGTCCTATGGAGAGGGAGGCCTCGTGCGACCCCTGTCAGCCCGCCGGAGCTGGGGTATGCTTCGTGCCGCGCCGACATCAAGACGCATACGCAACTGCGGAGGGAGCAATGACGGAAAGAATCCATACCTACACCGATCAAGTAGTAGGTCAGGACGGAGTGGTGTACACGGTGCATGCATATGGAATGCAAACCGAAGCGGGTACTTGGAACGGCTGGCTCGTCTTCGAGCCCGAGCGTGGTGGAGCGAGTCTGCGCACCGACCGTGAAACGACGCAGCCGAAGCGGGGCGACCTGGAGTACTGGGCCTCGGGCTTCGAGGCGATTTACCTGGATGGCGCATTGGCACGGGCGGTTCCCGCCTGACCGTAGAGCTCCAGGCCGGCGGGCGCACCGAACCTGAAGCACTAAACCATCTCTGCCCGAAGGCCCCCGCAAAGGACATAGATCCTCCCGGGGTCGTGAGTGAAGCCTGAAAGGAGACGGTTCAGGCGTGCGCGGCCACTCTTGATCCTTCGATGAGAAGATGCCCACCCCGCGCATCGGCTGCAACCCATGTCAGGCGGATAGGCGGCATATCGGCGGACGGCTGGTGATTGGCAAGCGACGTGTTCGTAGACGGATTGCGGGATAACAGCGCGCACGATTCGTCGGAAGTGCCTGCCTGGATGATACGGCTGGGCGAAATCACAGTTGCGGAACCCCGTGCCCGTACCCGTTTGCATAAACCGCTGCCATGATCCGGGAACGACTCGTCATTGCTGCATTCTCGGATCCTGCGTGGGGTCGTCGTACATGGGAGGGCAGCCCTGATCGACGGCTTCGCGGCGTAACTCGTAGTGCCAGAGTTCATTGCGGTAGATCTGGCATAGTCCGTACTCGGCGCCGTGTTTGGAAAGCCACGCCGTGGCAGCGAAGCCAACGTCGACCGCGTCCCCCGACACGTGAGCGGACGTGCTGGGGGTCGCCACCCATCGAGCAGCTTCCCTTTCCGAGCCGTACTTCGAGACCGCCTCCCGGAATAGGTGCTCCTGATACTCCGGCGAACGCCAGCCACTGTTGACGAAGAACTCGACCCCGTGGCCCGCGGCATCAGTTGCGGCTCGGCGCAGGGCACGGAGGAGAGATGGATCCAGGTTGGCTACACCTGGAATCTCATCGTGGAAGACCGTCGTGCCGTTGGGGACCGCACCGTCAGCCTCGGCAGGCGCACCACGGCGCTGACTGCGAGGCAGAAGCGCACCACGGGGCTCACCACCAGCGGCGAGCGCACCACGCTCACTGCCAGGGACATCGATGGGTGACGCGGCCGTCGAGGACGAGGACGCCAGCAACTGGTAGACACGGGCTCCGGCGAACGCCGCGATAACCAGTAGCAGACCGGCGACGAGGGTCCTGGGAATCCGGCGTCGACCGGTCATGCGGCCGTCACGGATGGGGACGCCAACGAGTGGTACCCGAAGGCTACCAGCGGTCAGTCGTGCTGGTTCGATGTAGGTCATCGCATCCAGTCCAGGCAGCGTGGTGTTGTCAGCACGTATGCGGTTTCCGATCTGCCGACGATGTGCTCCGGCTGGTATCATGGAAGGTTGCTGTGTTGATCGTTGGGCGGGCCAGAGGGCCTCGTCAGGCGTCGACGGACGCTGTAGCCGCCCCGACTGGCGCGGGGTCGGCGATCACTCCGCCCGGAGCACCGCGTTCGCGTCCAGGCGCGCGGCGCGCCAGGCGGGGACGGCGCAGGCCGTCATCGAGACTGCCGCGAGAGCGAGCGCCGAGATCGCCCACGTCGTCGGATCGGAGGGAGCGAGGCCGAAGAGGAAGGGCGCGACCCAGCGCGTCGTCGCGAGCGCAACCGCTCCGCCCAGCAGTAGACCCGCCCCGACCAGCCACCCGGCCTCGCCCAACACCAGGCGCATCACCCGCATACGTGCGGCGCCGAGGGCGATGCGGATCCCGATCTCGTTTCGGCGGCGCGCCACCGAGTAGGCCATCGTGCCGTAGAGGCCGACGACCGCGAGGAGCAGTGCGAGCCCACCGAAGAGGCCGGAGAGCGTGGCGAGCAGGCGCTCGCGGGCGAGCGAGGCGTCCAACTGCGCCTCGAGGGTCCTGTAGCTGATGGAGAAGCTCCCGTTCACCTCCCCCACGGCCCCGGTGACCGTCCGGATGAGCGAGCTCCCCGCGCCGCGGCCGCGCAGCTCCAGCTCGAGTGAAGGCCGACCGGGGCCACCCAGCTGGCTGAGTGGCCTGAAGACCAGCGGCTCTCCCTTATCCCGCATCGAGCGGTACGGGGTGTCCCGCACCACCCCCACGACCTGCAGTGACTCGTTGGCGTCCACGTTCAACCCCTTGATGGTCACCCGCTGCCCGACCGGATTGGTACCGTGGAAGAACTTCCTTACGAACGCCTCATTCACGATCGCGACCGGCTGGGATTCCGCCACGTCGCCCGCGTCGAACTCGCGGCCGGCGAGTAGCGAGGCGCCCAGTGTAGAGAAGAAGCCGTCGGTCACCCCGTTGAAGAAGACCTCCGCGTCGCGCGGCCCGCTGGGGGTGAAGCCGTCGACATGGACGTCGCCGTTCCACCCGCCGCCGCTGAGCGGAGTGAACACGGACGCGCTGGCCGACTCCACGCCCGGCGTGGCGCGGAGGCGTTCGAGGACCTCCCGCTTTACGCGGGGAATCTCCTCCTCCGGCATGCCGGCGTTGCTCATGTCCACGGAGACGAGGAGCACACCCCGGGGCTCGAAGCCGGGATCAAGGGTGGCGAGGCGGCGGAAGGTACCCAGCAGCAGGCCGGCGCCCACCACCAGGACGAGCGAGAGCGCGATCTGCCCGACGACCAGGGCCTTGCCGATACCGAAGCGGGAGTGGCCCTCGACGATGCTGCGCTCGTTGGCCTTCATCGCGGCCCGGGGGTCCCCTCGGGCGGAGCGCCACGCCGGCACCAGACCGAAGAGGATCGCCGTCGCGGTGGCGACGAGCAGGGTAAAGGCGAGGACGCGGCCGTTGATGGAGAGGTCCAGCCACACCGGCTCCCCACCCTGCCCGCGGATGGCCACGTAGCGCATCAGCAGCCGCGTGGCCGCACCGGCCAGGAGGAGCCCCACCGCCGCCCCGAGGAGCGAGAGGAGCAAGCTCTCCGTGAGTAGCTGCCTCACCAGGCGTCCCGGGCGCGCGCCGATGGCGAGCCGGACGGCCACCTCGTGGCGCCGGCTGGAGGCGCGGGCCAGGAGCAGGTTGGCCACGTTGGCGCAGCCGATGAGCAGTACCAGCCCGACCGCCGCCATCAGCGCCACCAGCGCGTCGTGGTACTGGCTCACACCGGAGTACCCGTTCGCCGCCGGCACCGCGGTGAGCGTGGTCCGCCGGTAATCCTCCTTCGCCTCCGTGGGCAGGTCCTCGGGTATCGTGGCGCCGAAGATGGCCGGTGCCAGCGCCGCGAGCCGCCGACCGGCGTCCTCCGTCGTCGTGCCCGGTCGCCGCCGTCCGAAGACGTAGAGGAACCACGTGCTGCGCTCATCCAGCCAATCGTCTCCGCCCTGGACGATCGGCATGGTACAGAGTGGAACGTACACCTCGGTCGCGCGCCCAACCTGCACCCCGGAGAAGCCCGCGGCGGCCACGCCGACGATCTCGAAGGGTTGACCGTTCAGCGAGACCGTCCTCCCGACGACCTCCGGACGACCCGCGTAGGCGATGCGCCAGAAGTCATGGCCGACCACCGCCACCGGCGGACATCCCCGGTAGTCATCAGCCGGCGCCAGCAGTCGGCCGGCGGCGGGACCCACGCCCAGCGTAGAAAAGTAGCCCCCGCTGACCCACGCCCCCGAGACCGGGCGCGACTGGCCCCCCGCGCCGAGGTCGAAACGCTGGTCCGCGGTGGCGAACGCGTCCGAGAAGACGTCCTGGTGGTCCCGCAGCGCCTCCCAGAGCGGGTTGGTGAAGATGTCGCTCCCCTCACCCAGGCTACCGGAGCGAGCGGGTGTCGTTACCCGGACCAGCTCCTCAGGACGTGTCACCGGCAGCGAGCGCAGCATCACCGCGTCGATGAGGCTGAAGATCGCCGTGTTCGCCCCGATGGCGAGCCCGAGGGAGAGGATCGCCACCACCGCGAAGCCGGGGCTCCCTCGGAGCGAGCGCAGCGCGTAACGCACGTCGGTCATGAGCGACTCGAGCCACGATCTCATGTGTCTACCATTGAAGGTTGGCCTCACCGACGCGGATTACGGCCGGCCTTGCCGGCTCGCCGGTGCCGGTCGTGGTGACGAGGATACCGGCGATCGAAGCGCTGTGTCAGGGGGCGCCTCACGAGTGGCACCACGGTGTTCTCAACTGCGCTTTCGGTGACACGAAGCGGCAGCGAGTCGCCAGGGTAGGCGATCGGGAGCAACCCCGGATTCCGCAGCACGGCAGCGGCATGATCGCGCACCACGCCACCCGCTGGAGACTCCGCAGGTGCAGTTGGTGTGGTGGCAGATGCAGTCCGTGAAAGCGGGGTGACAGGCGGGCCGCATCCCTGCTATCCTTCGACGACGTGAAGGGAGCTCCGGTGGGGGTTCACGGCCCCCCGCGGCTAGAAACCCTTGGAAAAAGATCGCTCGTGACGCGCATCGCACAGAGATCCGGGCTGGCGCGAAATGCTTCGGAGGCGGATGCCGAACGGTGGCGTCTCGGCTGGCACGAGGTACTCGCGATCGTGGGGTTCTGGACGGTATTCGCGGTGCTCAACATCGCGAATCGCCTCGTTGGCTACGACGGGCGCCGCCGCCCAGGATCCGAGGTCTACGAGGCGTTGTTCTGGGTGCTCAACTCCTACCTGTGGGCCGCGCTTACCCCCCTCATATTCTGGCTCGCCTGGCGCTTCGGCGTGGAGCGGTCGAGCAGGATGTTCAACGTCCTTCTCTTCCTGGGCGCGGGAGCGGTGATCGTGACGGGGATGACGTTCGTACGCGGAGGCCTCTGGGTGCGGGTCCTGAGCTTCCCGCCGCTCTGGAGTGTGGACCTGGGTTGGTCGCTTCGAGGAATCCTGCGCAGTCCGTGGTTCCTGAACGATCTGGTGACCTACGGGGGCGTCCTCGCGGTTGGGTTCACCCGCGAGTACTTCATCCGATACCAGCTTCGATTGGTGGAGGCCGCTCGCCTTCACGCGCAGGCGGCTCAGCTTCAGGCGCAGCTCTCCGACGCGCGAATCGAGACGCTCCGCATGCAGCTGAACCCGCACTTCCTCTTCAATACGCTGCACGCGATCTCCTCGCTCGTGGAGCGCGATCCTC
>JAHWJV010000209.1 GCA_019348265.1 Gemmatimonadota bacterium | reverse complement strand
CCGCGAAGCCGTAACTGTAAGCCCAACGGTCGACTGATAGCTGATAGCTTATAGCTGATAGCCCTTCGCCTACGGCCAGAAAGTTGCACGATCCGCCCCGGGAAATTGCGTCCGCAGCGAAGAGAGGATGAGGAGGGGGAATGGAAGAGAACCGGTTGGGTCCGGATAATCCGGACGCTTTGTACAAGCGGGGTGACGTGGGGACCTCGCCGGAGGTGCCGCCAGACGACCTTTTCGAGGACGACGAGTTCGGCAACGAGCGCCAGCGCCGCGACTCCAGCGCGATCCGCGCGGAGGACACGGAGCCGTACATCGCGCTGCAGTACGTCGCCCGGCTGTTCAAGATCGCTGCGATGGTGGTGGTCGTGGCGCTCACGGCGGAGGTCATCGCCGGCGTAGCCCTGGAAGGCGCCGGCGCGATCTTCCCGCTGTTCGCGGAGGTGATCCGCGGCATCGTGCTCGCCGCGATCCTCTGGGGCGCCGGCGATCTCACCATCCTGCTGATCGACGTGGGCCACGACGTGCGCGCCGCGCGCGTGCTCCTCGGCCGTCTCTCTGCTCGCGCCGCGGCGCAGGCGAACGATCGGGAAGAGCCGCTCTAAGAACGTGCCGGCCGAGCGCCTCCTGGATCGCATAGTCGTGGTTCTCTGGGAGACGCAGGACCTGGTGAACATCGCCGGGACCATCCGGGCGATGAAGAACTTCGGGCTGTCACGCCTCCGCCTGGTCACACCGGCGGAGTGGGACGCCTGGCGCATCGACGGCATCGCGCACGACACGCAGGATGTCGTCGCGAAGACGACCCTCCACGATACCCTCCCCGACGCTCTTGCCGATTGCGCGTACGTCGTCGCCATGACGGCGCGCGGCCGCCGCGCGAAGCGAGACATGACGCGTCCCCGGGAGATCGCGCCGGAGCTTCTGAACCGCGCCGCGGAGCTCGAGGCCGCCGGCGACCCATCCTGTATCGCACTCCTCTACGGACGCGAGGACCACGGACTCCCCAACTGGGCTCTCGACCTGGCCCATCGCACCGCCACCATCCCGACCACCGAGCACAAGTCGCTCAACCTCGCACAGGCCGTCATGGTGATGGCCTACGAGCTCTGGCTCGCCGCGGCGGGGGACGAGAAGGAGTTCAAGGCGCCCCGCCGCGATTCCATCCCCGCACCCGTGGACGTCCTCGAGAAGATGTTCGCGGACATCGAGCAGGCGCTCTGGACCATCGATTTCTTCAAGACCCGCCAGACGGCAAACGTGATGCGCACGCTCCGCGGCGTAATCCATCGCGCCGAGCTCGACACTCGCGAAGCCGGTTTCCTCCGCGCCGTCTCGATCGAGGTGCGGAAGTTCTTCGAGCGCACGAGACAGCGATGATGAATGATGGATGAGAATGATGGATTGAACTCACCTCAATTCATCATTCGTTCATCCGTCATTCATCATTGCTGTCTCCATGAGCAGCTCCCAGGCGGCTCGCAAATGCTCCTCCGCCGTGCGGATGTTACCGATGGCGAGCCGTAGCGAGAGTCTCCCCCTCAGGCGGGCTTGTGAGAGGAGCGTTTCGCCTGACTCGTTGAGGGCATCGAGGATGCCCTGGTTCACCCGGTCCAGCTCGGCATCTGATGCACCGGGGGGGTGGTAGCGGAAGCAGACGGTGCTGAACTCCGTCGGGGCCATGCGCTCCCACTCCGGATCCACGTCTACCCACGAGGCGAAGAGCGCGGCGAGGCGGATGTGCTCGCGTATGCGATCCGCGATCCCGCTGCGCCCAAAGTACCGCAGGACCATCCAGAGCTTGAGCGCGCGGAAGCGACGGCCGAGTGCGGGGCCGTACTCCATCAGGTTGGTCGCGGCTTCGCCCTCGGAGGTCTTGAGGATATCCAGGGTGTAGGCGAACGCCCGACGCACCACGTTTGGATCGCGCAGGTACAGCGCGGAGCAGTCGACGGGCACGAAGAGCCACTTGTGAGGGTTGACGGTAAGCGAGTCCGCGAGCTCGCAGCCGCGCAGGATGTGGCGCATCTCGGGAAGAATGGCCGCCGCGCCACCGTACGCGGCGTCCACGTGGAGCCAGAGGCCATGCTGATGGCAAATGTCGGCGATCTCCGGCACCGGGTCGACCGCGGTGGTGGAGGTGGTGCCGACCGTCGCGACGACGGCGATCGGCAGGTCGCCAGCGGCAACGTCGGCCTCGATCGCGGCGCGTAGCGCGGGTACGGCCAGGCGAAAGGCTTCGTCGGTTGCCACCCTCCGAACCGCCGAGAGGCCGAGACCAAGCGTGACGCAGGACTTCTCGACGACCGAGTGGGCCTCTTCGGAGCAGTAGACGCGCAGTCTCGGCAGCGCGCGTCCGGTGAGGCCGTCCTCGCGGACGCCGAGCCCCGCCCGCTCGCGGGCTCCCGCGAGCGCCACCATCGTCGAGGTCGAGGCGGTGTCCTGGATGTGTCCGTGAAAGTCCGCCGGAAGCCCCATCAACTGGCGCAGCCAGCTCAGCGCCCGCTCTTCCAGCTCGGTCGCCGACGGGCTCGTTCGCCAGAGCATCGCGTTCACGTTCAGCGCGGCGGCGAGCGTCTCCCCGAGAACTCCGGGTCCGGAGCCGCTGATCGCGAAGTAGCCGAAGAAGGCCGGGTGATTCCAGTGCGTCACGCCCGGCACGAGAACGTCGCGGAAGTCGGCGAGGATCTCGCTCATCTCTGCGGGCTCTTCAGGCGCGAGCTCGGGCAGCTGTCCCGCTACGTCCCCGGGGGACACGCGCGGAAGGACCGGGTAGCTCCCCACCTGCTCGAAGTAGTCCGCGATCCAGTCGATCACCTCGTGCCCGTAGCGTCGGAATTCCTCGGGCGGCATATCGCCGGTGGCGGGCATTTCATTCTCCTGTACGATGCTTGACCGGATGCGACGGATCGCTTCCGGGCGTAAGTTGTGAGCGCTCTCACCGGCCCCGTTCACGAAGGAGAGACACGATGATCCGCATCTCCGACGAGGTCAAGCACGCGCTGTCGTCGGGGCAGCCGGTGGTCGCGCTGGAGTCGACCCTGCTGGCGCACGGGCTGCCGCACCCGCGCAACCTGGAGGTGGGGCGGGCGCTAGAGGCGGACGTGTGGGCGGGAGGCGCCGTGCCCGCGACCATCGCCGTGCTCGGCGGACGGCCCACCGTAGGTCTCACGGCGGACGAGATGGAGCGGATCGCCACCCGGTCCGGCGCCCTCAAGCTCTCGACGCGCGATCTCCCAATCGCGGTCGCGGAGGGGCGGGACGGCGCCACCACCGTCGCCGCGACGATGTGGCTCGCCGCGCGAGCCGGGGTGCGCGTCTTCGCGACGGGCGGGATCGGGGGCGTCCACCGAGGCGAGCCGCGAGACGTCTCCGCGGATCTCACGGAGCTCGGCCGGACCCCGATGGTCGTCGTCTGCGCAGGCGCGAAGGCCATTCTCGACCTTCCCGCCACGCGTGAGGCGCTCGAGACGTACGGTGTTCTGGTAGCTGGCTGGGAGACCGACGAGCTGCCGGCCTTCTACTCCATCGGAAGCGGGCTGGGCGTGGACGTGCGCGTCGAAGATGCGGCCGCAGCGGCGGCGCTCTGGCGCTCCCACCGGGCTCTGGAGTCGCCTGGCGCGATCCTGCTCTGCGTCCCCCCGCCGGCCGAGCTGGCGCTCCCGACCGCTGAGGTCGAGGCTCAGATCGCGAGCGCGCTGCGTCGAGCGGCCGCGGAGGGCATCCGCGGCAAAGAGATCACCCCGTTCCTTCTGCGTGAGGTCGCGCGGCTGACTGGCGGGCGCTCACTCGAGGCAAACGTCGGGCTTCTCCGGAACAACGTCGCCATCGCGGCGCGCGTCGCCGTCGCCCTCTCCGAGCGATGAGCAAGACCACCGCGCGAGCGGAAGCACGGGTCCGGCTCCGGTCGATCTCTCCCGCGGACCGTACCATCGCCGGTGAGCGGATCGCCGATCGGGTCTGGGCCGTCCCGGAGGTCTCCGCCGCTCGGACGCTCCTCCTGTACGCATCCCTTCCCGAGGAGGTCACCACCGACCCGATAGCCGACGAGGCGCTGCGGCGCGGGATCACCATCACGTACCCGCGCTGTCTCCCCGAGACGCGGATGATGACGCTGCACGTGCTGCAGGAGCGGGGTGAGCTGCGAGAGGCGGGCAGCTATGGCATTCGGGAGCCCGACCTCGCCTGCCCCACGCTCGAGCTCGCGGACATCGACGTGATCCTGGTGCCGGGACTGGCTTGGGACAGGAATGGCGGACGACTGGGGAGAGGGGCGGGGTACTACGACCGGCTCTTCTCGAACCCGGACTGCCGGGCATTCCGGTGCGGCCTCTTCTTCGCCGCCCAGGAGCTTGCTCGAATTCCGCTAGACCCGTGGGACGTGACGCTCGATGCGGTGGTGACCGAAAAAGAACTTATCAGTTATAAATGATGGTGATGAATTGCAGCGGCCGCCTCAATTCATCATTCCAAATCATCTACAACGGTCCCCCTCCCACACCTGCCGCCACCGCCCGCCCTGCAGCGCGATCGCCTCGTACCAGCTGTCGGTGCGGCCGAAGACGCGGATGAGGATCTCCTCCCCGGGCTGGCCGTTCCAGTTGAGGTAGTCGACCAGCGCTGGGGCCTGCTTCCCGGTCTTCCGATAATCGCGAACCTCGGTGTAGACGGGGGTGTAGCCGCGGGCGGTCTCGTAATCGGCGAGGTAGAAGATGCTGTAGCCCTGCGGGTCGGCGGGCCCGACGCCGAGGCTGTCGCCGACGAGGTAGGTGGCCGACATCTCGGGATGGCCGCCGCCGAGGACCTCGAGCGCGTCGAGGTCGCGCTGCGCCCCGATCCAGCTGCGCGGGCGGGGCAGGCCGGCCTGGAGGATCAGCCGCTCGGCGACGATCGACGAGTAGGTGTTGATGCTTCCGGTCACCTGCGGAGGATTGAACTGGCCGCGGACTTCCGGCGACAGCCCTTCCGCGAAGGCGAGGAACTCGTCGGCGTCGGCCGCGGCGGCGACTACCGTCGACGTGCCCCTCGCGGTGGGGATCCCGCAGGTGGTGGGGTCGCCATGCGCCTGCAGGGTGAAGGTCCCCACAGGCGCGCCCCTGCGGAAGAGCCGGAACTGCGCGCCCACCGGGAAGACGGTCTCGCGGAATCGCTTCTGGTACTCGGCCGTGTCGGCCTCCTCAGAGAAGCGCAGCGTCTTCAGTGAGTCGCCGGACAGCTCGCCGACGGGAATCAGCACCGAGCCCCGGGCCGTCTTCATCAGATGGAAGAGAACAGGGCCGGTCGGAAGGCCGAGCTGAACCGCCTCCTCCTGCGCTGCGGGTGCGGCGAGCACCATGCTCGGCGGCGGCGGGATGATCTCGAGCTCGGTGCCGCCCCACTCCACGTTGTCGCACGCGGAGAGCGCGAGTAGAATAGGGAACAAAGAACAGGTGAACGCGCGGAGCCGACCCGCACCTCGTCGTGCGCCACCGCGCGCTTTTCCCTGCTCCGCCGGACCCGTCTTAGTCATCGATTTCATTCCAAAGAGGGCTTCATTCGTGGTTGCGCGTGAAGCAATTTGCCGGCCATCTGGACCACAACGTGCAACGGCGCGGCGAAGCGCCTCGCCCCTCGCTGGCCGAGCGTACAGCAAGCTAAGACGCGGGCGAACCACCGTCTAGATGATCGATACGAGCGAGTTCCGCCGCGTTCTCGGGCACTTCACGACCGGCGTCAGCATCGTCACGACGGTGCGCGCCGACGGGCGTCCATGCGGGTTGACGGTCAACGCGTTTTCCTCCGTCTCCCTTCAGCCGACGCTGGTTCTCGTCTGCGTCGAGAAAGTGTCCGATTCGCACGGCTGCATCCACGCCTCGGGAATCTACGCCGTCAACGTGCTCGAGGAGGGGAAGGGGGAGTCGCTATCGCGACGCTTCGCCACCTGGGCCGTGGAGGACAAGTTCGAGGGGGTCGCGTACCGCGACGCTAAGACGGGTGCCCCGGTGCTCGAGGCGGCGCTTGCCTGGGTCGACTGTCGGGTCGTGGAGGGTGTATCCGTCGGGGACCACACCGTCTTCATCGGGGAGGTGCTCGACGCTGACGCGCGTGAGGGGAGACCGTTAGTCTACTATCGTGGGGGGTATGGCCGGTTCGAGCCGTGATCGTTCGGTGATGAGACCCATCCTGTCGCGTGCGATCCTCGTCGGCGCCGCGCTCGGCGTGATCGGCGTCGCGGCGGCATCGCTGCTGCTCGGTGGGGGCCCGGCTCTGCTGACGGAGGGGATCGGCCTGGCGGCGACGGCGATCGTGGCGCTCGCCGCGGGGATGTGGGTCAGCGCCCCGGCCGCGGCTAACGAAGAGCTCCCGATGCGCGAGCGGTGGGCCGGCGCAGGCCTCGCCACCGCCGGTGCCGGCGTCTTCGCCACCGCCTGGCGCGTTTACTCGATGCTGTCCGACGGCATGCTCGGCAGGACGCTCG
>JAHWJV010000208.1 GCA_019348265.1 Gemmatimonadota bacterium | reverse complement strand
ATGTCGATGGCGTCATTCAGCTCGGCAACACCGCTGTCAATCGCGGTGACGCCCGCTGGTTGCGAGTCGCGAAGCTGCGCGGTTCCACCTATCTCCATGGGCATCACGGATTCGCCATCGGCGATGACGGCATTGTGGTCTTGCCCCGCCTGGAGGCTGAGATCGAGGGGTGGGCGGAGAGCCTGGGGCGGGATTCCGCCGTGACCGTGCTCTTCCTTGGAGACAACATCTATCCCCTGGGGCTCCATCCACCCGGCTCCCCGGAGTTCCCGAGGGATTCCTCCGTCCTGGTGGATCAGGTCCGTCTGTTGAGCGGCCCCAAGGCGCGCAAACGAAAGGCACAGGGCTATTTCGTGGCGGGCAATCACGATTGGGGGATGAAGGACGATTTCGAGGGGTTTCAGCGGCTCAAGCACCTGGACGACCTGCTCGGCCGGGTGCGTGCCGCGACGGGCGCGGGCGTGCGACTCGTACCGAACGCCGGGACCGGCGGCCCGTTCGTCGTGGACCTGGGGGAGAGCATCCGCCTTACCATCCTCGATACGGCCTGGTGGCTCCTGGCCGGAGGCGCGGCACACGCGGATCACGCAGTGGTGCTGGACTCGGTCGAGGCGGCGCTACGGACCGCCCGCGAGCGCCATGTGGTGATGGTGGCGCATCACCCACTCCGAACCGCCGGGCCCCACGGAGGCGACGTCTCCTTCTGGAGAACGGTAGGCGTGCAGTACCTGCTGGTGCGGAGCGGCGCGATCCTCCAGGACATCGGTTCGATTCCGTACCGCGACCTCGAGCATGGGCTCCGCGCGATCTTCAGTCGCACCCGCGCCCCGTTCGCCTTCGTGGCGGGGCACGATCACTCGCTGCAGGTTTTCCGGGCGCTCGAGCCGACCGACCCCCACTTCACTCTGGTTTCGGGCTCGGCGAGCAAGCTGTCCAGGGTGAACGCGGCGAATGGCCTCGTGTTCGGTCGCTCCGCGCCTGGCTACATGCGCCTCGTCGTGGAGAAGAGCGGGGGAATAACCCTCTTCGTCGACGCCGCTCCGGAGGGATTCCTTAGCTGTCCCGCCAGGGGCGCGGCTCGATCCGCGTGCATGACCGCGGGAGTGTCGGCTTTCCGTACCGTGTACTCTCAGCGTCTGCGCTGACCGCCACCGGCGCCTTCGGGCGACACAACCTCAGCCCGCCGCTCCACCCGCCCATCCCTTCTAAAAAGGCTCCACCCATCGGTCCAACTCCGCGACCTAATCAGTCCGTCTGCTGTCCACCTGCTCTCCCATGACCTCCATACCGCAGGAAGAAGAGGTCGCCCAGGCGCTGCATGTTGTGTTCGGACCTATAGCAGCGGTGTTAACCCTGCTGACGAACCCCCTCCGGTGCCAGCCGATTTAGAACGGCCGAAGCAGAAGCTCGGCCCCGCCTCACCGTACTCCCCCAGTTAGACACCCGAAGCTTGGGGAGCGGGAACGGGTTAAGCAGTAAGCGACGAAAGTCATTGACATAATGAGCAAACCGGGGTATACCTCCATTACGCGCGTTGATCCATCCCAGTTTGCCGCTTGTGCACGGTCTGCCGACCTCAGCGAGGCACGTGTGCCGACACCGGAAACGGCGAGGTTCTATGAGCCGGCCCCACGCTCGAATCGCCATGCTCTCGCTCCCAGCCTGTGTGGTTGGACTTGGCGCATCAATGGCGAGTCGCTCTCTCTCCTCCAAGAGACTCCCGCCATTGAGGCTCAGCTCAGGCAAACGAACGTTCTCCATTCCATCGTGGAAGGAAGGCGATGAAGCTGACGCCCCGAGCGCGGGACCGGTTCTGGGCATTCGCGCTTTCGCTCGCGGCCGCGCCCGTCGCTCTGCACGCCGCTCGGGAAGCATCGAGCCCTCAGATTCGTGGCGCCGCGAGTTCACCGATCACGGCCGAATGACTTACGCCTGCGCGTTTCACCCGAGCATGAAGGCAATGCTCGAGATTCGTTGAACGGCCTCCAGGGCCAGAGAGGGGAAAGATGAAGATGCAAAACCCAGAATTGATCGACTCCGCCGCAAGGCGCCCGAGGTTCCGGTGCGCGCGCGTCTTGCTCCCGCTCCTGCCGTTATCCTTCGCGGCTCTGCTGGCGGCGTGCGACGACCGCGGCACCGGGCCGGATGCGGAGGTTGAGCGGCCGCTCAACCCGCAGCTCGTAGCCGAGGGCAGAGAGATCTTCCGGTTCAGCACCTTCGGGGATGAAGCCTTCTGGACGGACACGGCGCGGATGCACGAGGTCATCCAGTCGTCGGTCAGCCCCTCGCTCGCGCTCAAGGTCGGGCTCAAGGTCGATGCGGATGCCTTGCCGCAGGCCGTGAAGGACGCGATCGCGGCGGGAAAGGTCGATCTCAACGACCCCGCGACCACAGTCACCCTGCTGAAGCTCAACTCAGTCGTCGGGCTCAAGGGTAAGGTGGAGAGCGTGAACGGCCGGGACCGCCTCGTCCAGGTTGGCATTACCTGCGCGATGTGTCACTCCAGCGTGGACAACTCCTTCGCGCCGGGGATCGGCCGGCGCCTGGACGGATGGGCGAACCGCGACCTGAACGTCGGAGCCATCGTGGCGCTCTCGCCGGCGATCCCACTTTCCTCGAAGGCGATCCTGCAGTCCTGGGGACCGGGGAAGTACGACCCCCGCATGAACTTCGACGGGAAGAACACCCCCGTCATGATCGCGCCGGCCTTCGGCCTCCGCGGCGTGGAACTGGCCACGTACACCGGGGACGGCCCGATCTCGTACTGGAACGCGTACGTGGCCGTGACGCAGATGCACGGGCAGGGGACCTTCCGCGACCCGCGGCTGGGGATCAGCGTGATGAAGACGGCCGATCTCGTGACTCCACTCCTGCCCGCGCTCCGGGAGTACCAGCTGAGTCTGATGGCGCCCGCTCCGCCCGCGGGCAGCTTCGACGCCGCCGCCGCCAGTCGGGGCAAGCAGGTCTTCAACGGCAGCGCCAAGTGCTCCAGCTGCCACATCCCCGAGCAGGAGTTCACAGACGTCAACCTGGGTCGGCTGCATGCCCCGAGTGAGACCGGGATGGATCCGGCCTACGCCGAGCGCAGCGCGACGAAGCGTTACCGCACCACGCCATTGCGAGGAGTGTGGCAGCATCCCCCCTACTTCCACGACGGGAGTGCGAAGACGCTCGCCGACGTGGTCGAGCACTACAACCGGGTGCTCAAGCTGGGGCTGAGCGAAGCCGCCAAGAGGGATCTGGTGGAGTACCTGAAGTCGCTTTGAGTACTGGGGGTTGGGATCGAACTGCCCGCCGAACTCCGGGTCGTGCGGGTAATCGGTCCGCCGCGCCAGGATCGGGTCGCCGCCCTTCAGGAACAGGAGCTTGCTGGTTTCGGTCGAGCCGCCGCACCTGAATGCGTGCGTGATCGCGCGTCAGGACAGTACGGCGTACGTGCGCGAGAAGATCGTGTTCGGCGGCATGCTCGGACGTGCAGAGCTTCTATGGTCTGATCCCGGGCGCGAACAAAGAGCTCGTCTGGTACGAGTCGGGGCACCGCCTGCCCCCGGAGTACGCGCCCCGTGCCGTCGCCTGGCTCACGCGGCACCTCCGGGGCTGAAGATACGCTCCGGGCGTGCTACGAATCCCACACGAAACGGCCGAAGCCCCACCGCGTCGCGGTGGGGCTTTCGTCTGCCGGTTCGAGTGCCATGTGGAACGTGTGAGTGCTGTCCTCCGAGACAGCGTATGGTCACTGACTGCCCGCGTACTCCTGATCGCTGACCTTCTCCATCCACTCGACGGCGCTTCCGTCGAGCGCCTCCTGGACGGCGATGTGCGTCATCGCGATGGTCGGGGATGCCCCGTGCCAGTGCTTCTCGCCGGGCCCGAACCACACTACGTCGCCGGGCCGGAGCTGCTCGATGGGGCCGCCCTCGCGCTGAGCCAGGCCAAGGCCCAGGGTGACGATGAGGACCTGCCCGAGCGGGTGCGTGTGCCCGGCAGTGCGCGCACCGGGTTCGAACGTCACCGCGTTGCCGGCCGCCCGCGCGGGCGCGTTCGCGGCGAACAGCGGGTCGATGCGTACGGCGCCGGTGAACCAGTCGGCCGGTCCCTTCCGCGACGGTCGGGATTCCGCTCGCATGATCTCCATCCGCTTCTCCCTGGCTGTGGTGAAGCCGCTCGGCGAACGACCATCCGCTGCGACCTTTCGGAGGCCGTCGATGGACGCGACAGTCGGTGTGGTCGGAGCTGTCGAAGCTCGTCGTCTCGCCGATCTCGAGATCAGCGTAGCGGAACGATCGCCACCGCGTTGTTCGGGTTCATTGGAATGACCAGCTGGTTCGCGCCGGCGTCGTAGCACATGGAGGCCGCGCTCGGGATGCTCGTGGCGATGAGCTCGGCACGCTGGCCCGGCCGGATCCGGGAGACACCACCCTGCCGGACGCTGCTGACGTACTTGGTCCCGTCAGGCATGATCACCAGCCCATCGTTGCCGGGCTGCGCGGCCTGTTCCGTCCGGAGCAACTGACCCCTGGTCGAGAAGGTGAGCACGTCGGCGTTGCCGATGTTCACCACGACCAGATTCCCCTGGGTGTCCATCGCCACGCCGTTCGGTCGGTTGAGGGGAGCGCCCTGAATGAGGACCTCCGACCGTCCGCTCTGATCCACGCGGAAGATCCTCCAGGAGCCTGGATCGTCGCCCCCGGTCTGAGAGGCGTATATGGTCCCGTCCCGCGCGATGGCTAGGTCGTTGAACCCGGTGGATTCGCTGATCCGATGCTGTCCGAGCGGCGCGCCGCTCGCCATGTCGAACCAGCGGATGACGGAGACGCTCGGATCGGTCGGACTCGTCCCGCCGTCGCGGTCGGCGACATAGAGCCTGCCAGTCCATATCTCGCTGCCGAACGGCTGGTTGAGTACCAGGCCATTCCGGTTCGCACCGATCCACGACGCCGTGTGGACGGATCCGTCGTGGTTCAGCAGCGACACGAAGCCGTCGTTCGCCACCTGGTCCTGATTGACTCCCCGGTTGACCACCACGATCAGGCCGCGGTCTCTGTCGTAGACGCAGCTCTCCGCGTTCACGATTCCGCCATAGACCTTGACATTGCTCGAAATGGGGGTGAAGGTGCCCTCGGTCGTGACGCCGAGTGGGCGGCCCGCGGTGAACGCTGGCTGCGCGGCCGCTGGCGTGGCGATCACCAGGAGGCCCCAGAGTGCACTGGCGGCCAGGGGCCTGCGGCTCGAGCGGACGGGTAGGGTCATGTTGGTCTCCTCTATGGCGGTCAGGGGTGGTTCAGCACGGGAGGAGGGCGCTCCTCCCGTGCTCACCGGGGACGGGTCAGCGGCGCGGGGCGATTCTCCAGAGCTCGCCTTCCGCGTGGTCCGTTACGACGTAGAGTGCACCGTCCGCGCCCTGCCGCACGTCGCGGATGCGGCGCTGCCGATCGGTCAGCAGGTGCTCCTCACCGGTAACGCGGTCGTTCTGGATGACCAGTCGTACCAATCTCATCGACGCCATCCCGCCGACGAAGAGGCTCCCACGCCACTCTGGGAACGCGTTCCCGGTGTAGAACTGCGCCCCTGACGGCGCGATCACCGGGCTCCAGAAGTAGACGGCCGGCTCGAATCCCGCGCGGTTGGGCTCCGCGCCCACGATGCGCGCACCGGAGTACTCGACCCCGTACGTCACCACCGGCCACCCGTAGTTCCTCCCCCTCTGCACCAGGTTCAGCTCGTCACCGCCGCGGGGGCCGTGCTCGATCGTCCAGAACCGGCCCTGCGGGTCGAACGCGGATGCCTGGATATTCCGATGGCCGTACGTCCAGATCTCCGGCAGGGCGCCGGGCTGCCCCGCGAATGGATTACCCGGCGCCGGCGAGCCATCAGGCTGGATGCGCAGCGTCTTGCCGAGGTGGCTGTCGAGCTGCTGCGCCTGCCCGCGAGTCTCGGCGGAGGAGCGCTCTCCCATGGTGACGTAGAGCATGCCGTCGGGACCAAAGGCGAGGCGGGAGCCGAAGTGCAGCGTATTGTTGTAGGTCGGACGCGTCCGCAGGATCACCCGCACCTGGTCCAGGCGCGTGTTGTCCGCCGAGAGCACGCCGCGCGCGACGCTGGTTCCGTTGCCGCCCTCGCGCGGCTCGGTAAAGCTCCAGTAGACGGTGCGGTCCGTCGCGAAGGTAGGGCTGAGCGCGACGTCGAGCAGCCCGCCCTGACCGCGGGCGTCGACCGGAGGCATTCCCATGATGGCCGGCCCGACGACTCCAGCAGCGGAGACGTGACGCATCCGGCCCGGCCTTTCGTTCACGAGAAAGGCGCCGCCGGGAAGTGGCTCCACCGCCCACGGCCGCTCGAGCCCTCGGGCTACTACGACGACGTCGTAGGCGACGTTTGAGCGGACGCCGCATACTCGGGTCTGGCCCGGAAAGGTGGGCTGATAGTCGGGCACCTCCGCGGCGCGCGTCTCGAGCGGCACGCAGGGCCCCTGCGCGGTG
>JAHWJV010000207.1 GCA_019348265.1 Gemmatimonadota bacterium | reverse complement strand
CAAGGACGTCTCGGCCGAGCACGAGGGGCTGTCGGCGCTGGTCTGCAACGCCGGCGTCATGGGCGGCCCGCTCCGCTTCACCGCGCAGGGCCACGAGCTGCAGATGGGCACCAACCACCTCGGCCACTTCGCGCTGACCGGACGCCTGCTGCCGCTGCTGCTCGCGGGGTGCGTCCCACCGTTCGCCGCCCGGGCCGCCGGTCCCGACGCGCTGCACTGCGCGGCTTCGCTGGTCGCCAATCTCGGCTACAGCCGCGTGACCGAAGCGACCGAAGGGGATCACGGGTCGTTCACGGCGCAGAAGCCGCTGCCCTCGCACGGGATGTTTCCCGTCCTGGGCGAGATCACCGTCACCGTATGGCGGGACGAGTCGCGGAGAACGCAGATGCGTGTATCCGCCGCGCGCTACGAGAACCGGGATGGGCTGGGGACACCGGCGAACATCCCCACGGCGATTCCCGGCCGCTTTCCGGGCGTGCTCCAGCCGGCGGCGGCGCCCCGCCGTTCCGGGTCGACGGGCCAGCGCCGCCTGTCGCCCGGCCCCGTAGCCGCCGACGCGGAGCTGGTTCGGCAGCAGTGTGGCCGCAGCCACCGAAGCGCTCGCGAAGCGGTGGCGTCGGCGGAAAGCTGAGCCTGCTCCTTTCAAGCAGCGACGCAGCGGGCGCTGGGCGCCGGGGCCCCGCCGCGCGAGCCGCCATTGCCACGGCCGCAAGTCGCGAGCAATACTTCTTCTTCCCCGCCCCCCGGTCTACGCCGCAACACCCGAAGGAGCAGCGAATGAAAACCAGGCCCGCCGCGATTCTTCGCTGCACTGCTGGCCACCGCCTGCGCGACGAGCGTCCCCGCGCCCGGGGCATCGGCGCAGGCAGAGGGCAGCACCCCCGAAGCCGCCGCGGCGATGACCTCCGCCGCGAATCGGTTTCTGCAGGGGCTTTCCCCCGAGCAGCGCACGACCGCCAGCTTCGCGCTGGACGCGGCGGAGCGGACGCGCTGGAACTTCATCCCGACCGAGAGCCACCGCCGCGAAGGGCTCCAGATCAAGGCGATGTCGCCCGCGCAGCGCGCCCTGGCGCATGACCTGCTGCGCTCCGCGCTCAGCCCCGGCGGCTACCTGACCGCGAACGCGGTGATGGAGCTGGAGGCCGTGCTCCGCGATATCGAGGGGGCGGGCGCGCGGTTCGTCCGCGATCCGGAGAAGTACTTCTTTTCGGTCTTCGGAACCCCGGCGTCCCGAGGCAGCTGGGGATGGCGAGTGGAGGGGCACCACCTGTCGCTGCACTTCACGATCGTGGACGGCGCGTGGGTCGCAACGGCGCCGGCCTTCCTCGGATCGAACCCCGCCGAGGTCCGCCAGGGCCCACGCACGGGGCTGCGCATCCTCGCGGAACGGGAGGACGTCGGTCGGCAGCTGGTTCGCTCGCTGGATCAGGCGCAACGAGCGGTAGCCATCATCTCCGCCACCGCGCCGAACGAGATCGTGACGAACGCGAAGGTAGACATCACTCCGCTGACGCCCGTCGGCATCCGCGCCGACGCTCTGCGTCCGGATCAGCGCAGCCTGCTGATGCACCTGATCGGTGTCTACGCCTCGCTGATGACGGGTGAGCTGGCGACCGCGCGGCTGGAGGCGCTGCGGCGCGCGGGGCTCGACGCCATTACCTTCGCCTGGGCTGGCGGGACCGAGCCGCGGGAGCGCCACTACTACCGGATCCAGGGCCCCACCTTCCTGATCGAGTTCGACAACTCGCAGAACGATGGGAACCACGTCCACTCAGTGTGGCGCGACTTCGACGGAGACTTCGGCCGCGACATCCTCCGCGAACACCTCAGCTCGGTTGCCCATTAGCGGAGCGCCACGCCTCGCAGCCATAACAGCTCCGATGGGCGCCCATTTTCGAACTTTGCTCCGACCGGCCGCCATGCTCGTGTCACCTGGTGAAGGTGAGCTGATTCAGATCGGCGGCTTCGGCACCCGATACAAGATCCACGGCGCGAATGCGCGGGGCGCCGCGATCATCGAGCACACGCTGGAGCCGGGGCTGCTGGGATCGCCGATGCATCGCCACACGCGCGAGGACGAGATCAGCTGCGTCCTCGCGGGAGAGCTTACGATCCAGATCGGCGACCAGGTGCATACCGCAACCGTCGGCAGCGTGGTGCTGAAGCCGCGCGGGATCTTCCACGCGTTCTGGAATGCCGGCTCCGAGACCACGCGCTTTCTCGAGGTCATCGTCCCCGGCGGCTTCGAGGAGTACTTCCGAGAGCTTCGGCAGCTGGTCAGCGAAGATCTCCAGCCGGACATGGGGGCCATCGCCGCGCTGGCTGCGAGCTACGGGCTCGAGCTCGACTTCGGGAGTCTACACGAGCTCCTGGAGCGGCATCAGCTGCGCTTTGGGTGAGCCATACAACCTCGTGATCCACCTCCGCGGGTATCGCTCATGAAGCTGCGTACTGTCTTGCTCGCCCTCGCGACGGGCGGACTGCTGCCGGGCTGCGTCTCCGCTCAGCGCGGAGATCCCATGGTCGCCGGCTACTCCGCCGATCTCTGCCCCAGCTGCGCAGAGTGGAACGCGCCCCAGCGCCCCTTCCGCCTGTTCGGCAACACCTACTACGTCGGCACGCGCGGGCTGAGCGCGCTGCTGGTCACCTCCCCCGCGGGCCACGTGCTGGTCGACGCGGGGCTGCCCAACTCGGCGCCTTTGATCCTCGAGAACGTGCGCTCGATCGGCTTCGACGTAGACGACATCGAGCTGATCGTGAACTCCCACGCGCACTACGATCACGCCGGCGGGATCGCGGCCCTCCAGCGCGCCTCCGGCGCCCGCGTAGCCGCGACGGCCTCCAGCGCCGACGTCATCAGCCGTGGCAAGACGGGGCCGGACGACCCGCAGCACGCGATCGCGATGGACTACCCGGCCGCTCGCGTCGCGGAGATCGTGAACGACGGCGGAACGGTGCGGGTCGGCGCGATCGAGCTTACCGCCCATGTCACCGCCGGGCACACACCCGGGGGGACGACCTGGTCGTGGCGCTCATGCGAGGGCGCGCGGTGCCTGAACTTCGTCTACGCGGATAGCCAGACACCGGTATCCGCCGACGGCTTCCGCTTCACGGACAGCCCGGCGTACCCGAACGCCGTCCGCGACTTCGAGCGCGGCTTCGCGCTGCTCGAGCGGCTGCCCTGCGATGTGCTGATCACGCCGCACCCGTCCGCCTCCTCGCTCTGGGAGCGCATCGCCGCCGGGCCGGATGGCCTGGTCGACACCAGCGCCTGCCGGCGCTACGCCGCCTCGGCTCGCCAAACGCTCACGCGCCGCCTGGAGTCCGAGAAGGCCCTGAGATAGCAGCGATTCACCAGCTCCATCCGGCAGCGTTACCCCAGAGATGTCTCAAGGCGCGAGGGAGATCTCACCCAAACCCGTCGTGAACCATGTGCAGGAACATCAAGACCCTGGTCAACTTCGAGCCGCCCGCCAGCGATGACGAGGTGCGCGCCTCGGCACTGCAGTTCGTGCGCAAGCTGACGGGCATGACGCACCCGTCGCAGGCGAACGAAGAAGCTTTCCATCGAGCTGTGGAGGAGATCACCGCCTCCGCGCGCACCCTGGTCGACTCGATCGAGATCCGGTCCTCTCCGCGCGATCGAAAAGAGGAAGCGCGCAAGGCGCGTGAGCGCTCGGCGAAACGCTTCGCATAGTCGCAGCCCGCCGCCGTGCCCGCGGCGGCGCCGCAACCCCTCGGCGGAGAGCGCGGCCGGTGTGGTAATTGCGGCTCTGAACGCGAAAACTCTGGCGTTCTGCTCTTCAGCATGGAGACCCCGGTGCGAAATCGAATCCTGTTCTGCGTCCTCACGCTCGGCCTGTCCGCCTGCGCGCTTCCCTTCCGCAGCTCCAATGACGAACGGAAGGCCGGCTGCGACCGTATCGCGGCCCAGGCGATCCAGACGACCTCCCTGGAAGAGGCGGAGACCCTTTCGCGGCAGGCAACCGAATGCTACGCCCGGGCACGCGGCTGACGCGCATGCCGCCTGTGACCGCGCTGATCACCTTCCGCCGCGGCTGAGCGGCGGCACCGGGGCCGTGGGGAAAACTCGCCGCGGCGTTCGCCCTTCTCGTGGTGGTGAACGCCGCGCTACTTTACGCGTGGGATCAGTAGCCGCACGCGCTTCGTCTGCACGCGTCCACTCGGATCGGGGACCTGGGATGCCGCAAGCAAGCTGGAACGGAGCGATCATCGCAGAGGCCGGCGACGGCGCTGTGGAGATCGTCGAAGGGAACGTGTACTTCCCGCCCGACGCGGTGCGTCGTGAACATCTCGCCGCCAGCGAGACCCGGACGATCTGCCCCTGGAAAGGGACCGCGAGTTACTACCATGTGACGGTGGACGGGCAGGTGAACCGGGACGCCGCCTGGTACTATCCCGACCCGAAGCCGGCCGCGGAGAACATCCGCAGCCGGATCGCCTTCTGGCGTGGCGTGCACGTCGAGCGCTGAGCTGGGGCGGGGCCAGTCGCATAGGCCGTCCAAACACGCCCCGATCCCTGAAGCGCTGCGCCGGGATTCCGCGCGCCGGCAAACTCTCTGACCAAAAGCTGATCGCCCATGTTCACCGTGATCGCCGCGCTCGGGTACGCTCTCGTCGTCGGCGCAGTTCTCTGGGGAATCGGCCGTGCAAGGACGAAGGGGCGCCCGGGCGCCGCCCTGCCCGGTGTTCTGCTCGGCGCGGCCATCGCCGTAACCGTCGCCGGCGGGTTCTGGCTGCTCGATTTTTATGGCGAGATGCTCTGGTATGACTCGCTCGGCTACGGGGAGAGATTCACCGAGGTATGGACGCGGCAGATGGTGCTGGTGCTCGGCGGATCCGTGCTGGGCGGCCTCATCACCTGGGGGATCGTTCGCTTTGCCCTGGCGCCGCTGCCGATCACGGCGCTCGCTACGCTGCTCTCCGCGGTCCTCGGGGGGAGCGCCGCTACGGCGCTCTGGTCCGACGTGCTGCTCTTCCAGAACGCCACGATGACCGGGACCAGCGACCCGGTGCTCGGTAAGGACGTCGGCTTCTACCTCTTCCAGCTCCCGCTGCTCCGCGCGATCGCATTTCCGATCATCTCAGCCCTTCTGCTCGGCGCCGCGGCGGCGGGCGTGACCTGGTCGCTCCGGCAGGGTATCGCCGGAAGCAATCCGGAGCTGCGCAAGCTGGTGATGATGTTCGAGCGACGTCCGACCAACTGGGTGTCCGCGACGTCAGCGCCCCTGCGGGCCGGCCTCGTGGCCGCCGGCCTCGTGGTGATGGTGGTTGCGTACCTCCAGTACCTGCGCCGCTACGCGCTGGTGATCGAGGGGACAGGCTTCCCCGCCGGCGCCGGGTACGTCGATGCGCAGTACCTGATCCCGGCGCAGGCGTTCATGGCGGCCGTCCTGGTGCTCGCGGCCGCCGCCCTGATCGTGGGGGCGATGCGCCGGCGCGATCTGCCAAGCCTTCTGAAGGTGTTCAGGCTCGCCGTCGCAGGCGTGTTCGCGACCGCGTTCGTCTGGTTCGCGACCATGGTGGTGCTTCCGGCGATCATCCAGCGCTTCCGGGTGTCGCCGAACGAGCTCGCGGCCGAGCAGCCGTACATCATGCGCAGCATCGCCTTCACCCGGCGTGCGTTCGCCTTGGATTCCGTGATCGAGCGGGCGCTCCCGGCCGGGGGCACGCTCTCCCCAGATATCGCGGCGGCCAACCAGGCGCTGCTGAACGAGGTGCCCCTCTGGGACTACCGCGCGCTCCTCAAGGTCTTCTCCCAGTTCCAGGAGATCCGCCTCTACTACGCGTTCCAGGACGTGGACGTAGACCGCTACGACGTCAACGGCACCATCCGCCAGGTGATGTTGTCGGCGCGCGAGCTCGACCAGTCGACGCTCCCGGAGCAGAGCCGCACCTTCCTCAACCAGCGGTTCAAGTACACGCACGGCCACGGGGTGGTGGCCGTACCGGTGGCGGACTTCACACCGGACGGCCAGCCGCGCTACCTGGTCAGCAACATCCCCGCGCGCAGCGTCGTCCCGTCGCTCGAGGTGAAGCGCCCGGAGATCTACTTCGGCGAAAAGACGACCGAGCACGTATACGTCAACAGCCGGGAGCCTGAGTTCGACTACCCGAGCGGCGATCAGAACGTCGAGTCATTCTACCAGGGTACTGGTGGCGTCGTCCTCAACAGCCTGGTGCGGAGGCTCGCGTACGCCAAGCGCTTCGACGGCACGCGGCTGCTCTTCGCCCGACACGTCACGCGGGAGACGCGAATCCTCTTCCGGCGCCACGTCCGGGAGCGGGTGCAGGCGCTCGCGCCTTTCCTCACCTTCGACGCCGACCCGTACATCGTCATCTCGGAGGGCAGGCTCTTCTGGGTCATCGACGCCTACACCAGCCACGCGGATGCGCTCGGGCCGCGTTGGGTCTACTACCGCCTCGACGAGCGCAGCACAGCTGAGAAGCGGGCGGCCGCGCGGATGGCCAGGCGTGGGGGGCTCGCCGAGCCGCGAGCTCAGGCGCGGGCGATGGCCGCC
>JAHWJV010000206.1 GCA_019348265.1 Gemmatimonadota bacterium | reverse complement strand
CGGCCGCACCGTCGACGACGCCGGAGGAGTTGCCGGCGTGGTGGACGTGCTCGATCTCGAGGTCGGGGTACTTCTGGTTGATGAGCTCCCGGAAGGTCGGCCGGTCCTCGGAGAGGCGACGATCGGCGATGGCGCCGAAGCTCGCCGGCAAACCGGCGAGGGAGTCGGCCGTCGTCCCCGGGCGGGGGAACTCCTCGCGGTCGAGGGCGAGCGTCCCGTCCGGGTTGAGCAGCGGCGAAAGGGGATGGCCCTCGTCGCCGATGTTCCGCCAGATGCCGCCGCCCTCTCCGACGTTCAGCGGGTTGTAGTAGTTCCGGTTGGCCACGTTCAGGTTGTTCGTCACCTGCAGCCAGGGGAAGAGCTGCACCTGGCCCGTCGCACGGAGGTTGAGCATCCGGAAATCGTCCGAGCTGTACCGGAAGAGCCCGTCCTGGCCGAGGTAGCGCCCCGAGATCATGAAGCTGGCGTTCTCGGCGCTCCGCGAGACGGAGAGGCTGTGCTCCATGCTGGGCGGTGCCTTGTCGTACAGGTGCCCGAACCAATCCGTGCTCTCGTAATAGACGTAGCGGCCGTCGGGGCCGACCTCGACCTTGGGGAGGCTGGAGTCCTTGGAGCGGCGCTCCAGCTCGGCGAGATACTGCTGCGAGAAGACCAGCGTCTTGTTGACGTTCTGCGGGAACGTCCCCTCCCAGTTGAAGAACGACTCGTTGAACATCCTGGCCCAGGTGTAGCCGTCCGTGACGATGTTCGTCGGCACGGTGAGCTGCCTCACCCCGTAGCTGGTCTCGTAGTTGATGTTGAACCCGTTGCGCTCGGGGCCCTTGGTGGTGATCAGCACGACTCCGAACGCACCCCTCGCCCCATAGACGGCGGCGGCGGATGCGTCTTTGAGCACGGAGATCGCCTCCACGTCGTTGGGGTTCAGCATGCTCGGGTCGCCCTCGACCCCGTCGATCAGGACGAGCGCGCTGCCGCCCTGGCCGATGGAGGTCGTGCCGCGCACGTTGATGCGGGGCGACTGGATAGGCTTCCCGTCCAGCAGGCGGATGTTGACGTTCGGCAGTACCCCCTGCAGCCCCTGCGTCAGGTTCGACATGGGCCGGTTCTGCAGCACTTCGGCGCCGACCTGGTCCACGGCGGCGGTAAGGTGGGCCTTCTGCTGCGTGCCGTAGCCGACCGCCACGATCTCGCCGAGCACCACCGCCTGCGGCGTGATGTCGAAGTTCAGGGTAGCGGATTGCCCGGTCGAGACGGTGACCGTCTGCTCCCCCGCGCCGTACCCGACCATGGTCACGCGGACCGTGCGGGTGCCGTCGGGCACGTTGGAGATGGTGAATCGTCCGTCACCGGAGGTGACCGCGCGCAACGCGGTACCGACGACCACCACGCTGGCACCGGCGACCGGACGCCGGCTGGAGGCGTCGACGACCACCCCGGTGATGGTCCCGTTCAGGGCTTGCGCTCGCGCCGCGCGCGCGACCAGCTCCGCGCCGGGGGACCGCTCACCACGCTGGACCGCGAACATCGACTCGCGCAGCTGGGCCTCCCCAGACGCTTGCGCCAGCACGAGCGCCAGTGACGAGAGCACGGAAACCGAGGTCCATCTCATTGTTTACTCCGGGTAACGGGTGTGACTCGGTGATGACTGCGAGCGGAATC
Organism: Gemmatimonadota bacterium; assembly: GCA_019348265.1. Lineage (GTDB taxonomy): Bacteria > Gemmatimonadota > Gemmatimonadetes > Longimicrobiales > Longimicrobiaceae > JAHWJV01. The sequence goes on along the minus strand of JAHWJV010000206.1, from coordinate 4,945 downwards.
CAACGTCGGTGCTGCGGCCGCACACGCGGATGCGGGTCCGAGATTGATTGGTCCTTGGATGTCGACGGGCGGGCGTGATCAGGTTCCGGCCTGCGCCAGCTGGTTCGTTCGAGGCCGGTGTGCTGACGTCGGTGGTCGAGGCGCGGGATGCCTGAGCACCATCTCGACCGGAGGGGGCAGAGTCTGCGTGCGCCGAGAGATTAGCTGGAAAGGTCTGCGGTCGGTGTAAAGGAATCGATACGACTCCTCCCCGCCGGTGTCAAGAAGCGGTAGCGTTTGGCGCCGGGCTCCGGATGCCGCGGGCAGGCCCCCGTCCAGCCGCGCAGAACCCGCGGTTTTCCGCCGAGGGCGCGACACCCTCTACGGATCTTGCATCGGGGAAGCGACCAGCGTGTAAGCCGATCTGGCACCACCGGTCCAATCTATCAGAAGAGGGAGACCCTGCAAATGGTCGTTAAAGCCTACGGCGCGTACGCCGCCGATAAGCCGCTCGAAGAGATCGACATTGAGCGCCGCCGCCCCGGTCCAGGCGACGTACGGATCCAGATCGCGTACTGCGGCGTTTGCCATTCGGACCTGCACACTGTCCGCTCCGAATGGTCGGGAACGCTATACCCGTGCGTGCCCGGCCACGAGATCGTGGGAAGCGTGACCGCCGTCGGCGGCGCAGTGGGCAAGTTCAAGGTTGGCGACGTGGTGGGGGTCGGCTGCATGGTAGACAGCTGCCAGGATTGCCCCGCGTGTTCCGACGGCCTGGAGCAATACTGCGAGAACGGGTTCATCGGGACCTACAACGCGCCGACGGCCGATTCCCCGGGTCACACGCTGGGTGGCTACTCCCGGCAGATCGTCGTCGACGAGAAGTTCGTGCTCCGGATCAGCCATCCGGTCGAGCAGCTCGCCGCGGTCGCGCCGCTGCTGTGCGCCGGGATAACCACCTACTCGCCGCTCCGTCACTGGAAGGTCGGCCCCGGCACCAAGGTGGGAATCGTGGGCATCGGCGGGCTCGGCCACATGGGCGTGAAGCTGGCGCACGCGATGGGAGCGCACACGGTCGCCTTCACCACGTCCGAGAGCAAGCGAGAGGACGCCAGGGCGCTCGGCGCCGACGAGGTGATCGTGTCGCGGAGCGCCGAGGAGATGAACGCGCACGCGAACAGCTTCGACTTCATCCTCAACACGGTGGCGGCGAGCCACGACCTCGACGCCTACACCACTCTCCTGAAGCGCGACGGCACCATGGCGCTAGTGGGCGTACCGGAGCACCCCCACCCCTCGCCGAACGTCGCTCCGCTGATCTTCAAGCGTCGTGCGATCGCGGGCTCGCTGATCGGCGGGATAGCCGAGACGCAGGAAATGCTCGACTTCTGTGCGGAGAGAGGCATCGTCTCCGACATCGAGATGATCCGCATCCAGCAGATCGACGAGGCGTACGAGCGGATGCTGAAGAGCGACGTCAAATATCGATTCGTGATCGACAACGCGTCTCTGGAGGGGTGAGTGTCGCTCGCGAGCGCGATGGCTGAGGAGCTCGCGAAACGCGCAGCCTGCCCCTCCCGGGGCGGCACGGCCTGAATGTAGGTGGCCGTCGTCGGCGTGCGTCGGGCGCGGGCTCGGGACCAGCTCGTGGTGGTCACGGGCGGACTGACCGTGTACGTGGGCCCGCAGCGCGGGTCGCGCATCGCTGCGGGTGCCTGGCGGGCGGGTGGAGCAGTCGGACGATGCGATCATGAGCTCACCTCCCGGCACGCCGCAACCGGCGCGGCGGTGGCGCATTCTCCTCTTGCTGTCCGTGGCGGAGCTACTGGGGATGTCGCTCTGGTTCACAGCCAGCGCGGTCGCTCCTCAGCTCCAGGCCCTGTGGGGCCTCGACGCTCAGCAGACCGGTTGGCTCACGACGATCGTTCAGCTCGGCTTCGTGGCGGGGACGGCGGTCGCGGCGATCCTGAACCTCGCGGACGTACTCCCCGCCCGACCGTACTTCGCCGTATCCGCGCTCTGTGCGGCGCTCGCCAACGGCCTTTTGATGGTCGCACCAGGATTCGCGGTGGCGCTCGTACTCCGGTTCCTCACGGGGTTCTTCCTGGCGGGCGTGTATCCGCCGGCGATGAAGATGATCGCCACCTGGTTCCAGTCCGGACGTGGGCTTGCGATCGGCGCCATCGTGGGCGCCCTTACCCTCGGGAAGGCGACCCCATACCTCATCCGTGCGCTCGAGGGCGCGGAATTGGAGCCCATCGTTCTGACAGCGTCCGCCGGCGCGGTGGCCGCGGCATTCCTCGTCGCGTGGGGGTACAGAGAAGGTCCATTCCCCTTTGCTCGCCGCCCCTTTTCGTGGAGACTCGTGGGGACGGTGACGGGGCACCGCCCCACTCGGCTCGCCATCGCGGGCTATCTGGGCCACATGTGGGAACTCTACTCGGTTTGGACCTGGATCCCTTCGTTTCTAGCCGCCAGCGCGCTCGCGCTGGGTGCGAACGCTCCGTCGCGCGTCTGGGTGGACGTGGCCGCCTTCGGCGCGGTCGGGGCAGGGGCACTGGGATGCGTGATCGGCGGGTGGGCGGCAGACCGGATGGGCCGCGCGCCCTGGGTCAATCTCTCCATGGCGGTCAGCGGGACGTGCTGCCTGGTCGTCGGCCTGTTGTTCGGCGGGAGTTTCTGGGTACTCGTCCTGATCTCCTGGATCTGGGGATTCTTCGTGGTGGCGGACTCCGCACAGTTCAGCGCGATGGTTACCGAGGTCGCGCCGAGCCACGCAGTCGGCACCGCGTTGACCCTGCAGACCTCGCTCGGCTTCCTGCTGACGATGATAACGATCCAGGCAGTTCCTGCGATCGTGGAGCTATCGAGCTGGCAGTGGGCTTTCCCGGTGCTGGCGCTGGGACCGGCATTCGGGATTCTGGCCGTACACCGTTATCGCCGGTTGGCTGTGCAGGCATCCTCTTGAGGTCGAGCGCCATCGTCCGCACAGGTGAGCGCGCTCGCGGCCGTGTCGCTCTCGCACGGCTGTCGCGTCGGTTCCGCGGAGCTTTTGTCATCTCCCAGAACTCGACGGCACCACCTCGAACCCCCGCCACTTCCGCGAACCTGTTCCCCGTCCGCGCGAACCCGCTCACGAGCCAGGTAAGGGCCCCTTCGCCACTCCCCTCAGGAGGCTTGTGGGGTAGATCGGTTCACTCGCGTAGGGGACATGCCGAGAATCTAGGTGAGACCACCATCCACCTGAGGCCGATCCATTGCACGGGACGATCCCGGGACCGCCGAGTTTGTCCCTCCGCCACCTTCCGCGCACCCCCCGCGCTCGCAGAGCGCCCCAGGCGGCGGAGCAGGCCGGCCGCCCATTCGCTACCGCGGAGCGCCGCAGCCTGAACCTGGAGAGCGCGGCGACCAACGCCTTCCGTCAGTTTTCCGGGTCGGCGGTCGTGATTCCGGCGCTGCTGACACTGGGCGCCACGCCGATCCACCTGGGGCTCCTGGGAGCGTCCCCTTACCTCGCGCGCAGCGCGCAGCTGTTCGTGGCGGCGCGGCTCGCAAGGCGCCCAGCACGCTCGCTGGCCCTCGTCGCCGGCACGGCCGAGCGGGTCCTCTTCATCCTGGTCGCGGTCGCGCCGTTCTGGCTGCACGGACATGCGGCCGCCGCGAGCGTCCTGCTTTGCGGAATTCTCGCGGCCCACCTCTGCGCAGAGACCTTCAACGCCTCCGTGACGACGTGGCACGTGGGGCGCGTTTCCAGTGCGACGCTGGGGCGATTCGTCGCCACACGCTCGTGCTGGGGCCAGGCCGCGGCCTTCGCGGCGCTGCTATCGGTCGCCGCGCTTGTCGGTGCGCTCCCCGAGAGCGGCGCCTCGCGCGCGGACTGGCTCGGGATGCTCATGCTCGTCGGATGCGCGTGCGGGCTGGCCGGGATCATCCTCCTCGGCAGGGTCCCCGCGTTGCGCGAGCCGGTAGCGATCCCGGAGGGGCGGCCGGCGCGCGAGGTGATCCGCATCGTCCTGAAAGACCGTGCGTTTCGGTCGCTCCTGGCCTACAACGTCTGCTTCAGCTTCGCGACCCACCTGGCCTCCCCCTTCTTCCTCGCCTACGCGCTCCAGGGGCTCGGCTTCACCGCCGGGGGGATCGCGCTCCTCTCCGCCGTCGGGCTGGGTGCCGGCGCGCTGATGCTCCCGCTCTGGGGCCGAATCACCGACCGTTTCGGGAACCGACCCGTGCTCCTCGGCTGCGGCGCCTGGGCCGCGGTGGTCCCGCTCCTCTGGGTCGCCTTCGCCCACGAGGGGACCCCTTACTCCGTCTTCATGATCGAGGTGCTGTCCGGCACCGCGTGGGCGGGGATCAACCTCGCGTCGGCCAACACGCTGTCCAAGATCGCGCCGCGAGACCATCGGCGGCTGGCGTACGTGGGGATGTTCACCGCGCTCAGCGGTGCGATGGTCGGAATGGCACCACTCATCGGCGGCGCGCTGATCGGCGCCCTGGTGCCACTGGTCGGGATAACCGCTGCTTACAAGGGCGTGTTCGCCCTGTCCGGCGTGCTCCGCCTTGCCGCGCTCTTCCGGCTACGCCACGTCGTCGAGCACCGCTCGCGGACGCTCGCCCACTCCGCGAGGGTGCTGGGGCGCCGCGGGGCACGCTTCGGATCGCCCGTGGCAGTGGCGGCGGCGCTCCTCTGGCTGCCCGCCGCGGCGGAGCGGCTGCGCGGGGTCGCGAACCGCACCCCCGTGCACAGCTCGCGCACCCTGGACGGGATGACGGGCGCACGCGTCTTCCTCAAGTGCGAGAACTTCCAGCGCGGCGGCGCCTTCAAGTTCCGCGGCGCGTACAACGCCGTCTCGCTCCTTTCCGACGAGGAGCGCCGCCGCGATCTGGGCGCGCCATTTGGCTCGATTCACGGCCTGTGGAACCACATTTTGCTCGCCGACCGAGCCTGGCTCTCTCGTTTCGCGGGAGA
>JAHWJV010000205.1 GCA_019348265.1 Gemmatimonadota bacterium | reverse complement strand
TGCTCCTGGAGAACACCCCGTGGACTCCGCCATCTAGCGGGTACTACGCCACAGATGCGTACACCGAGTACGCAGTCGAGCGGATCCGCGAGCACCGCACGGCGCACGCGTCGCAGCCCTTCTTCATGTACGTAGCCTACACGGCACCGCACTTTCCGCTGCACGCGCTGCCTGAGGACATCGCGCGCACGAGCGGCGGTACGACGCGGCTTTGCGGCAACGAGCAGAGTTCGCATTCAGGAATCCTCTGGGGAGAACGAGTGTGCCATCCCTCAGCGGGCCAGCATCAGCGGGTCGATCCCGCGGCCGAGTGAAAAAGACGAGCCGACGGCGCTGACCACCGCTGTCCGTCGATCCAAGCCCATCAGAGCACGCAGCCGGTAGGTCGCTTCAATGCCCGTGCAGTGTCCAGCGAGCAAATGGGCGACGCGCATCTGCTCGAGCTTCCGAGCCGTCCACCGCAGCACCTCCTCCGATGCCTGGAAGAGATGCAGCCCGCCGATCACGGCGTGGGCCGGCGCCGGGCGGATGAACTCGTGTGCGTACTCGAGTGTGTTGACGATCCCAGCATGCCCGCACCCGGTGACCAGCACCAGGCCGCTGGGTGTATCGACCAGAAGCGACGCATCCTCGGGAACGCTGTCTACCGCCAGGCCTGCAGGAGTGAGGACCCGTCCCGGTTCACCGATGCTCCAGTTTCGCTCGGCATGACGGCGCGGCACCGGCCCGGTGAACCAGACGCCGGGGATCAGCGCCCTCTCGCCCCTTCGCGAACACCCGCGATTCAGGGCGTTCGTTCGGCCGCGGGGCTGAAGAGCGATCTCTGCACCCTGCAGCCAATGTGCATATTGCGACGTATCTTGCGTCGGGCGACTTGGTGGATCCGAAACTGTCGCGCACCGTCAACGCCGGGAGCGTCCCTTGGCCGTCATACTGATCGTCGATGACAACTTCGATAACCGGTCGATCTACTGCGCGATGTTGGAGCACCGAGGGCATGCGTGCCTCGTCGCAGAAAACGGGCAGGAAGGCGTTCAGGTGGCGTGCGACGCGTTGCCCGACATCATCGTCATGGACCTTTCGATGCCGGTGATGACCGGGTGGCAGGCGCTTGAGCTGCTGAAGGCGATCCCCCAGACGTCTGCCATTCCGGTGATCGCCCTGACTGCCCACGCTCTTCCGGAGGACGAGGCTCGGGCGCGCTCGGCAGGGTTCGACGATTACGTACGTAAGCCGGCGCAACCCATGACAGTGGTGGCTATCGTGGAGAGAGTGGTGGGGAGCGCGTCCGTGCGTGGTTGACGGAGTGAGTAGCCGCGTCCGTCTTTAGCAAGCGCTTCTCCGATATGGCTTACAGAGAGTTCCCCGATCAGTCCGGACTGTTGTGGGTTGCGTGGGACACGCGGCCACAGAACCCCAGCGTGGTGGCGAGGGGCTACGAGGACGGCTGGCTCTGCTTTCAGTACGCTGACCGGAAGTACCGGCTTACCCCCATACCTCGGGACTGGTCCGTCCTCGGAGTTCCTCGTCTGCAGGAACTCTTGGCAGAGGCAATGACGCGCGGACGCGCCGATCGAGCCACCCCCACTCCCGCCAAACGCGCTTAGGCGTGGTGGGACCATGGGTCGGCCGGTCTCCCGACGCGGCGAGGTGCTGGCACTTCGGGTCTGGCTCGCTGCCCCGCTCGAACGGGCTACCGGGAGTGTGGTTACTGCGTCCTCGCTCGCCCCCCGACGCCCCATTCCGGAAGACCCAGAGACGCACCCGTCCGCAGAAGGGCACCGTCACCCAAGCGTCTGCGCAGCTCAGTCATCAAACTTTGTTTTGAGCCTGCGCCTGAGGGTACGAAGAGCAGTGTGTCCAGCTCTTTCGAGAAACCTGCGCAGGAGCGCGAGCGCGGCGTCCAGTTCCCCCTCGGAAAGACCGAGGGGGCTCCGCCGCATCGCCAGCTCCACCTCTTCAACCAGGATCTCCGTTTCGCGCCAGATCGCCGGCTCGGTCCACCCCATTTGGGCCCGCTGCTCTCCGTGTAGCTCCGCTACCACCCGTTGGATTTCGCTGCCGTCTCTCAGCAGGCGTTCAGGAACTGCTTCGCTGCGCTCCAGAACGACCAATGCTTGCGCCATGTCAATGAGCAGCACGCCGGCGTGGTCCTCCAGGTCCGCGTCACCAATCGAATCGGTGGTGGGCATCGCAGGGTCCGCACGCAGGCGACTCCTGTACCGGTTTAGGATGGAATCGAGCTCCCCCTTCAGGAGATCACCGACTGCGCCGTACCCATGGGGTCGCGAGTCCGCCCCCCGCGTGCTGGCCAGCACCGACGCCTCGATCCTCGAAGCGACTGCGGGCTCAGAAGGGACCCAGATCGAGAAGGTCGAACCCTCGTCGAGTCGGCTTTCCACAGTGAGGTCACCACCCATCCGCCGCGCCAGCTCGCGTGAGATAGTGAGACCCAGTCCGGTGCCTCCGTACTCGCGCGTGAGTCCGGCGTCAGCCTGGACGAACGGCTTGAAGATCCGGTCCCGCTCTTCCGGCGCGATGCCGGGTCCGGTATCGGTCACGCGGATCACCACCCACGGCCCGTCGCCGGTGAGGTACGCCTCGTCTGGTGGGTCTTCTACGCACGTACACGTGATGGTGACAGCCCCGGACGCCGTGAACTTGACCGCGTTTGCGATCACGTTCAGAAGGATTTGCCGCACGCGTTCTCGATCGCCGAAGTACTCTACGGCGTCGTTCGCGCACTCGTCGATGATGTTGAGGCCCTTGGCGGCCGCCTGGGGCCGGACGAGCGAGAGTGCCTCATTGATCGAGACCCGGGCGCGCTCTCTCTGCAGTACCAGAGTCAACTGGCCGGACTCGACCTTGGCAAGATCGAGGATGTCGTTGATGAGCCCGAGCAGGTGGTGCCCGCTTGCGTTGATGCGTTCCAGGTATCCCCGCTGCTGATCGGTGAGCCCGCCTGCGATCCCGAGATCGAGCAGGTCGTGATACCCGATGATCGCGTTGAGGGGCGTCCGGAGCTCATGGCTCATGGTCGCTAGGAAGGCTGACTTGGATCGATTGGCCTCCTCAGCGGCAGTCCGAGATTCGCTCGCAGCGGCGACCTCCTTGGAGAGCTGGCGGACCAGCGTCTGGAGCTCCTCGTTCTGCATCTCGAGCTCGATCTGCACCTCCTCGAGCGCCAGAGCCTGGGTCTGGAGTTCCTCGTTGGCCGCCTCCAGCTCGAGGGCCTGGTCCTCGCTCGTCTTCTGAGACCTGATATGATCGGTGACGTCCACGCCGTGAGCGAGGATCCCGATGACGGATTTGTCCACAGCGCGCAACGGCTGGTACACGAAATCGACGAACCGCTCCTCCACGGCCCCGCCGGCATCGCGCTGCAAGTTCACTGGCATGGCCCGTCCCACGAACGGCTCTCCTGAGCGATACACCTCGTCAAGCAGCTCGAAGAACCCCTGACCATCGAGGTCGGGGAAAGCGTCGCGGACGGAGCGCCCGATCAGCTCTCTATGGCCCACGAGCTGGTAGTAGGCGCCGTTCGCCATCCGGAGCACATGCTCTGGGCCATACGCTGCTACCATAAAAGCGGGTGCCTGCTCAAAAATCTCCGCGAGCATGGCGCCCGTGGATTCGTCTCCGCTCGACCTGCCTCGCGTTCCGTCGGTTCGTGTATCGCGCACCCGATTCGTGAGTTAAAGTGCCAACACTCTCCTCCCGGTATTCCCGCGGGGCGATCACACGGCCGGGTCCTGCGGCAAGGACGCGTCCACATAAGCCGTGAACTTGTAACGGCTTCAGGGATATGGCGGGGAATATTCACTGTGCACGGTCGGTGCCGGAGCAGAGTCTTAGCAGGGGGTCGAAGCACCTCCGGTGGCTTCAGGCGCGACAACCGAACGCAGGGGAACTCAGGTGATCGTCATTGCGAGATCGAACACACCCCGGCCGTGCGGACGCCGGAAGAAGGTTTGTGATCGTCCACACGAAAAAGGCCCCTGCCCAGGCGTCCGTGAGGTGCTCGGTACCAGCCCGCGCGGCAATCGCCGCCGAGAGGCCAGTTCGGCCCTGCCTCATTCCGGCGGTAGCTCTGGTCGAGTCGCGGAGTTCTGCAACCAAAGGAAGAAGCTCGATCCGATCCCGTCGGTGCTCGTCACCGTAAGGTCTCCGCCCATCAGACGGGCGAGGCGCTGACTGATGGCAAGGCCGAGACCCGCACCCTCGATCGGTGCACCCTCCAGCTGCTCGTATGGCTCGAAGATCGTCGTCAGCTGCTCAGCGGGCATCCCCTTTCCGTTGTCCTCCACGCGGATGTACATCCACGGTCCTGGGCCACCGAGCTCCGTGTCGGGCGGCGCCTGCTGCGTCGAGCCGGCGCTGATCGTCACGCGGCCGTCCTCGGGCGTGAACTTCACCGCGTTAGTCAGGAGGTTCACCAAGATCTGCCGCACGCGGTCCTCGTCGCCCCAGTAGCAGAGCTCCGCGGCCGTTCCACCGACGGCGTTTACCAGCCCCACGCCCTTGTCAGCTGCTTGGGGGACGATCATGGTGAGCGAATCCTCCGTCGCGGACCCCAGGCGGTGCGCGCCTGCCTTCACGGCAAGGTGCCCGGAGTCCAGCCGCGAAAGGTCCAGGACTTCCTGCGCGAGCCCGAGCAGATGCCTGCTGCTGACGCGAATCCGTCCGAGCTGCTCGCGCTGCAGGTCGTTCAGGGTACCTTCGATCTGCATGTCGAGGAGGTCCGCGTAGGCAATGATCGCTTGCAGCGGGGTGCGCAGCTCGTGCGACATCGCGCTCAGGAACTCGCCCTTCGCCCGGTTCTCCGCCTCCACCTTCCGCGCTGCATCGGACGCCGCCCTTGCGCTACGCAGCGCGTCGTCAGTCGCGTGCTCGGAGGTCATGTCTCGCGTCAGCTTCGAGTAGCCCAAGAGGGTGCCATCGAAGTCCCGCAGCGCGGTGAGCGTCGCACCAGCCCAGAAGGTCGAGCCGTCGCTACGCACGCGCTGCCCCTCACTGACCATCTCTCCTCGCCTGGCTGCTTCCACCAAGTGGTCCTCGGCAGTACCGTCCTCGGAGCCGCCGTCCATGTACAAGACTCGAAACTGCGCGCCAACTATCTGGTCCCGCGTCCACCACTTGATCAGGCGCGCGCCCTCACCCCAGTACGTGATAATTCCGTCGGGATCCATCAGAAAGATCGCGTAATCGCGCACATTCTCGGCGAGCGCGATGAACGCAGCCTGCTGAGCGACCCTGGTGGACTCCAGAGTCGGATGCCGCCGGCGATCTCCCGGTCCATTTTCGGCCCGCTCCCGGGCACGAACCTCCCCACGCCTCCACGCCTCCTCGCGCTCGCGAGTCTCCCGACCCTCGCTACGCCCGGGCCCCAGAGTCGGTCCTGCCTCTGGACCCGGTATGACGGGATCGGGTGTCTGGGGGTTGCTCGGGTCGTCTCGGTGACGCATGGCTGTGGCCTCGGTGGAGGAGAGCGGGGACTGCGCTCTCGTGCAATCGGGGCGCCACGCAGGATGCGGCACCCTGTAGATCGCGTCGGGCGTTTTCTGTCGTACACGGACCCCGCGATGTCGCCGAGCGACTGCGCAAGCGGCGGGCCCATTGGTTGTCCGCTGGAGCGTGCAGCTCGGAGCATGGCTGCACGCCTTGACGAAACCCTTCTGGAGAAGGTAGACAAGTGGCGCGCGCAACGGAGGGATTTCCCGTCGCGCGAAGAGGCAATGCGCCAACTCGTGGAGGCAGGGCTCGCACAGGAGTCCCGCGAGGTCGTACACCTCACAGACGGGAGAAGCTGATCTTCATGATGCTGCGGGACCTGTTCAAGCGCCTTGGGGTCACCGGTGAAGAGTTCGATATCCCATTTATGAGCAGGTGATCTTCGGCGGGCATTCATGGGCCCCGCGGTGGGAGATGAACGGGCTCTTCCATGATCACGAGGACGACCCAACTGCGGCTTGCGGTCTTGGTTCGGGAGTTCACCCGTGGGCACGAGATTGGCCGTGGTCTCCTGCGGGATCCAAGCCCGAGTTGCTCTTGATGTCCCACTCTCCGGTGTTGCGCAGCCGCGGGGCCGGTGATCACGTTGAAGGTCCGATGCCCGTGTAGCCGAGCCGACCGGACGAAAATTACCGCCCTTTATACATTTGCCGAATTACGATACAGTCTGCAACGCATTACGAGAGACGTTGCTCGGGACTTACCAAACAGCAAGCCCACAGATCCGACACCTACCCCCCACTACTACCCCTGCACCGTCTTCATCAGGTCGAACATGGGCAGGTACATCGCCACGACCATCCCACCAATCACCACGCCCATCACCACGATCATGATCGGCTCGAGGATCGAGGTGAGCGCGGTCACGGCGGCGTCGACCTCGTCGTCGTAGAAGTCGGCGATCTTGGTGAGCATCTCGTCCAGGCCGCCGGTCTGCTCGCCGACGTTGATCATCTGCACGACCATGGGCGGGAAGACGCCCGACTCCTTGAGCGGCTCCGAGTTGGTGGCGCCGCCGGCGATGGAGGCGCGCGACTTCATAACGGCGTCGTGGACGACGCGGTTGCCGGCCGTGCGCGCGGTGATCTCCAGCCCTTCCAGG
>JAHWJV010000204.1 GCA_019348265.1 Gemmatimonadota bacterium | reverse complement strand
CGCGACCCCCTGAACCCCATTCAGGTGCGCTACCGGACTGCGCTACGTCCCGTCGCGCCGTCACCCGCCCGGCGCGTCAGAGCAGCCAGTATAACCCCCCTGGCCCACCCCGGCAACAGAGCCAGCCTCAGCCGCCCACCAGCTGCCGCACCCACTCGCCCGGCTCCGTCACCCGCCCGACGTAGAACGCGCCGAACTCCGCGTACCGCGCGCTCACCTCGTCGAAGCGCATCTCCGTCACCAGCTTCTTGAAGTCCAGCGGGTCGCGCGCGAACAGCGTCACCCCCCACTCCCACGCGTCGAAGCCGATCGCGCCCGAGATCACCTGCTGCACGCGGCCGGCGTACCGGCGCCCCGTCGTGCCGTGCGCCTGCATCAGCCGGCTCCGCTCGTCGAGCGTGAGCGCGTACCAGTTCTGCCCGAGCGGCACCGCCTTGCCCGCACCCGGCCCCACGACCTCCTCACCAGACATCACCCCCTGGCCGAAGACCTGTTCGTTGCCGGTGCAGCCCTGGGCAGTGTTGCCCCGTAGAGCGCCCCGGCAGGTCGCCCGTACCTCGGTGTCCCCGTGCGTGCCGTAGGAGTAGAGCGCGCCGCGGGTGCCGTTCCAGACCTGACCTCCCTGCCGGATGTCGACCAGCGCGGAGATCTGCAGCGCGTTGCGGATGCTGAAGGTGTTGCGGATCCCCGCCGTCCAGTCCGGATGCGGGTTCATGATCACGCGCAGCTCGGGATCATTGACCGGGAACCCGTTCGCGTTGATGTAGAGCGCGCCGTCCGGAGCGCCGGTGCATGCCGCGACCACGAACGCGCGCTGGTCCTGGCCGCAACGGGCGAAGTCCCCTCCCCGCAGCACGCCAACGGGGTGGCCGACGACCGCCGCGCCCGGCGCGCCGGCGAAGGCTCCGCCCATGGAGACGAACTCCACGCCCTCACCCAGCGAGAGCACCTCGTTCTCGTTGGTCGCCCAGTTCAGGCCGAGGTCCCAACCGAAGGCGTTGCCGGTCAGGGCCCGGACGTCCAGCGAGACCTCGAAGCCCTTGTTGCTGATCTCCGCCACGTTCTGGAACTGCTCGCCGTAACCGGTCGACGGCGCGAGCGGGGTGCGGAAGATCGCGTCCTCGGTCTGCGAGTCGTAGTAGGTGAGCCCCAGGGTAGCGCGGTCGGTGAAGAACGAGAGGTCGAGGCCCGCCTCGATCTCCGTGGTCCGCTCCGGGCCCAGCTCCGGCTGACCGCGGAGGAAGCCGGTGCGCAGGCCTCCGAAGCTCGCGTAGTTACCGGCGTTCAGCTGTGTTCCCCACCCCTGGTCGGCAACGTTCCCAGCCGTGAATCCGCCGATGGTGCCGTACGGGTCGGTCGGCTCGTTGCCGGCCTGGCCCCAGGCCGCGCGGAGCTTCGCATAGTTGACGAACCGGTTGCCGCCCTCGTCCCAGCCGAAGCTGCGGAACACGTCCCAGGCGGCGCTGGCCTTCGGGTACCAGTGCCGGCGCTTGCTCTCGCCGAAGCTGGAAAACCCGTCATTCCGGAGCGCGGCGGTAAGGAAGAGCGTGTTCGCAATGTCGGTCTGGAGCTGCCCGAAGTACGACTCCGCGTGGACGAGCGAGCGGTACTCGTCCGGGTCACGGTTGATGGTGTTGTCGAGCTGGAAGATGCCCGGCGCGACGAAGTCCGTGCCCTCCACGTTGTACTGCGAGAAGCGGCGCGCGTTGCGGTCGTAGCCGAGCGTGAGCGCGGCGCCGACGGTCTCGCCGAACTGCTGGTTCAGCGTTGCGAGCGCCGTGTGGGTGATGTCATGCGTGGTGTACTGCTCCCGGTCCATGCTCCCGGGATTGTAGCTGAAGTTTCCGATGTCCAGGTAGGAGAGCCGCTCGTCGTTGTTGTAGTCCGTACCGATGGTGTAGCTCAGGTCCAGCCAGTCGGCCGGGACGTAGTCGACCTTGATGTTCCCGTACGCTCGGCCCGTCTCCCCGCTGGTCCGGTTCCGGTTGATGCTCCAGAACGGGTTGTCGAAGAAGCCCTGCTGGCGCAGGCTCGTCGGGTTCTGCTGGGTGTAGGCGCGGTGGAAGCCCTGCTCCGTGATGTAGGGCTGGTTGTCGAAGTCCGGGGGGGTGCGTAGACCACCAAGCAGCAGGCCCGACAGATTGGACCCCTTCTGGATGAAGCTGCCGTCGGTCTCCGCGTACGCGAAGTTCCCGGTGATGTTCAGGTTCGTGGCCAGCCGGTGCGCGCCCTTCAGGCGGGCCGTGTTGCGATCGTAGAAATCGTTGCTCCCGGTGACCACCCCGTCGTGGTCCATGCGGCCCACCGACAGGTAGTACGAGGTGCGCTCGCTGCCGCCGGAGAGGCTGAGATTGGTGTCGATCAGCTGGCCGTTCTCGAACAGCTCGCCCCAGTGGTCGAAGCTCTCGCCGGTGATCTCCGGGCCCCAGCTTCTAAGGCCGGCACCGCCCGCGATGGCCCGAAGCCCGGCGGTGCCCTGTCCATAGCGGGTCTGCAGCGGGACCGCCTTGTTCACCTCGTCGATGGTGATCGAGCTGTTAAACGTCGCGCGGGTCTGGCCCGGCTGCCCGGACTTGGTGGTGACCAGGATCACCCCGTTGGCCGCACGCGCGCCGTAGATTGCCGCGGCCGCCGCGCCCTTGAGGATCTCGATCGACGCGATGTCGTTCGGATTGATGTCCGAGGCGCGGTTCGGCGTGGACGTGCCGGCGAGGCTGTTGCCGATCGTCTGGTTGTTGATCGGCGTCCCGTCGACCACGAACAGCGGCTGGCCACTCCCGGTGATGGTCTTCACGCCGCGGATGCGAATGTACGTGGACGCACCCGGATCACCCGCGGCGGAGGTGACCTCCACGTTGGGGGCCTTGGCGGCGAGTGCCTCGACGACGCTCCGCTGCTGGACCCGGTTGAGGTTCTCAGCGCTCACGGACGCGATCGAGACGCCCAGGCGCTCCCGGGTCGTAGTGGTGCCCAGGCCCGTCGCTACGATCCCCTCCAGCTGGAGGACGTCCGTGGCGAGCCGGAAGTTCAGCGTGGCGGCGGAGCCGGCCTCGAGCCGCACGCTCTGCGACTGCGCCCGGTGACCCAGAATGCTCGCGCTCACCTGCACCGTACGCCCACCACTGAGGCGGGACGCCGGCACCGTGATGGTGTAGCCGCCATCCGCGCGCGTGAGCGCGCCCACATCCAAGGACGCGGCTGCGACCGACGCCCCCCCGAGAGGGCGACCGGTTTCATCGGTTACGCGACCGGTGATGCTCGCCGCCTGCTGCGCCGCGAGCCGCGCCGGCGCTAGGACGACCGCGAATAAAAGTAACCAACGAGAGACTTTACCCATTTTTTCCTCCGAAGAGACTTACGTAGTGCCGAGCCCGCGAAAGCCTCTACGGTCCTCACGACCGGGTCGACGAGCGCGGGCTAAGGGGACTGAAGAAGGGACCACGAGCTGCGACGTACCTCCTGCTGTGGTGGGTGGAACTCTACGAGCTTTCGTGGGGGGATTATGAAGAATATGACTATCGGGCATAGTTACCGCAATGGAGGGATCCAATTTACATCGGCGGAATAGCCTTGACGCTCTTGGACCACGCCCCTAGTATAGCCTGGACTAGGTGCCGATATGCAGCGAATATGCCCACGGTCGGCACCGGACTCTACGTCTTTTTTCTTCGTATTCTCGGAATGCGCCGGCCAACGCTGCCTGTGCATTCCACAACGCATTCCGTCCGTTTCCGCTCGTGTTTCACGTGCATTTCCAGACTATATAAAGGAGGAACCCGCGACCGAGTCCGTGTTCGTTTCCCGCGCCGTTCGGGAACCCGGCGGCGTCCGCCGAAGGGGAGATCGCAAGCTCTCTCGGCGATAGGTTTGATACGATTTGAGGAACTGATATGAAAAGACTGCTTGTCTTACTGAGTCTCGTCACGCTGGCGATCGGCGGGACCGAGGGCTTCGCCCAGGGCCGCACGGTGTCCGTGACGGGGCGCGTCACCTCGGCCGACAACAACCGCCCCCTTTCCGGGGTGTCGGTGTTGGTGCAGGGGACCAACGTCAACACCCGCACCGACGCGGACGGCCGCTACCGGGTCGACGCTCCGGCGACGGCGAACGCGCTGGTGTTCAACCATCTGCAGTACGGCACCCGGACGGTGGCGATCACGGGCAGCGTCGTCGACGTCCAGCTCTCGCCGCAGGCGGTCGCGGTCGAGGGTCTGGTCGTGACGGCGCTCGGGATCGAGCGCCAGGAGCGCGCCCTCGGCATCGCCGCCCAGCAGGTGCAGGGTGAGGATCTCACCCGCTCCGAGACGCACATCGCCAACGCCCTCCAGGGCAAGGTGGCCGGCGTACAGATCACCGCGGCGGGAGTTCAGGGCGGCTCGTCGCGCGTGGTGATCCGCGGTGCCAGCTCATTGACCGGCAACAACCAGCCTCTCTGGGTGGTCGACGGCGTTCCGGTCGACAACTACAGCAGCATGGCGCGCAACGCCGGCTTCGGCGGCATCGATTACGGCAACGCCGTTCAGGACATCGCGCCTGAGAACATCGAGTCGATCACGGTGCTGAAGGGCGCCTCCGCGGCGGCGCTTTACGGCTCCCGCGCGTCGGGCGGCGCGATCATCGTGACCACCAAGACGGGTCGTGGCAACAACGGGCGTGGCCAGGTTACCGCGAGCCAGCATATCAGCTGGGAGGATCCGCTGCGCCTTCCGACGTGGCAGAACCAGTTCGGGCAGGGGCTTGACGGTCAGTTCCGCTACGTGGACGGGAACGGCGGCGGCAGCTACGACGAGGTGGACGAGAGCTGGGGTCCGCCGCTCGACGGCCGGATGGTCGAGCAGTACAACAGTCCGATCGTGAACGGCGTCCGCCAAGCTACCCCGTGGGTGCCGCAGCCGGACAACGTCGACTACTTCTTCCAGACCGGTAGAACGCTCACGACCAACGCTTCGTTCGGGGCCTCCAGCGAGCAGGCGAACGTCCGCCTCTCCCTTTCCCGGCTGTCGCAGGACGGCATGATGCCGGGCTTCGAGCTGGGCCGCACCACGGTCGGCCTGAATGGCGGGGTGAACGTCACCTCGCGGCTGAGCGCTTCCGGATCGGCCCAGTACGTGGGCAGCGACGGCAGCGGCCGGCCGGGGATCGGCTACGGCGAAACCAACCCGATGATCCAGTTCATCTGGTTCGGTCGCCAGGTGGACACGCGCGACCTGCAGCGGAACTTCCGGAACGTTCGTCCGGAAGGCGACACGCAGGCCGGTATGCCGTACAGCTGGAACTACAGCTATCACCCGAACCCGTATTTCCTGCAGCAGGTCAACGGCAACGTCGACGAGCGGAACCGCCTGATCGGCAACGTGGCGGTGAACTATGAGTTCGCTCCGTGGCTCAATGCGATGGTCCGCTCGGGAACCGACTGGTACAACGACGACCGTCGGACGATGTACGCCGAAGGGAACTACGGCGTGAGCAACATCAGCCCCGTGACCGGAGCCTCCGAGGTCGTGGGTGACCGCGGTGCATTCGGTCAGTATCAGATCGGCTTTCAGGAGACGAACACCGACTTCCTCCTGAACCTCGACCGTGCGCTGACCAATTCGATCTCGCTGAACGCGAACCTCGGTGGAAACCGCCGCGACTTCAGCCGCCGGACGAACTACGTGTGGGTGGCGGGACTGAGCGCGCCGGGAATCTTCTCGACCGAGAATGCTTCCGAAACGCCGGATCCGTTCGACTATGTAGCGCGCAAGCGCGTCAACAGCCTGTACGGCCAGACGGAGTTCGGCTTCAACGACGTGTTCTTCGTGACCCTCACGGGTCGGAACGACTGGTCGTCCACGCTGCCGGCGCAGAACAACTCGTACTTCTACCCGTCGGCGCAGGCGAGCTTCATCCTCAGCGATGCCATCCCGGCGCTGTCCGAGGGCTTCATGCGGTACGCCAAGCTGCGGGCCAGCTGGGCACGCGTCGGTAGCGACGCGGACCCGTACCAGCT
Organism: Gemmatimonadota bacterium; assembly: GCA_019348265.1. Taxonomy (GTDB): domain Bacteria; phylum Gemmatimonadota; class Gemmatimonadetes; order Longimicrobiales; family Longimicrobiaceae; genus JAHWJV01. The sequence continues at coordinate 632 of JAHWJV010000204.1, read as the reverse complement.
CGCGAACACGTATCTGTCGAGCAGCGCCTTCAACGGCGTCCCGCGCTTCGAGGTGGCGAACTCCCTCAAGAACGCGGAGCTGAAGCCGGAGGCTACCGACTCCTGGGAGGTGGGCACCGAGCTCGGCTTCTTCAACAACCGGATCGGCCTCGACCTGACCTATTACAACGAGGTCACGCGCGACCAGATCATGCCGGTGCAGGTCTCGCGGGCGTCCGGCTTCTCGAGCGTCGTGGTGAACGCGGGCTCGGTACGCAACAAGGGTGTCGAGGTCCTCCTCAACCTGACCCCGATCCAGACGGGCAACTTCCGCTGGGAGAGCACGCTGACCTGGGCGAAGAATGACAACAAGGTGGAGTCGCTGTCCGAAGGGCTCGAGAGCCTCACGCTGGGCAACTTCTGGTACGGCAGCATCCAGGCGCGTCCCAACGAGCCGTACGGCTCCATCGTGGGCACCACCTGGCGGCGTGACAGCCAGGATCGGGTCGTCGTCAGCGCCTCGGGTCGCCCGCTTCGCGACCCGACGGAGAAGGTGATCGGCAACTACAACCCGGACTGGACCGGCGGCTGGGCCAACAGCCTGACGCTCGGCGGGTTGAACCTGAACGTCCTCCTCGACACGAAGCAGGGCG